>NZ_JBSGTX010000004.1:129649-214655 GCF_053607625.1 Streptomyces sp. NPDC055103 | reverse complement strand
GGGGGGGGGGGGGGGGGGGGGGGGGGGGGGGCCCCCCCCCCCCCGGGGGGGGGGGGGGGGGGGGGGGGGGGCCCCCCCCCCCCCCCCGCCGGGTGGTCAGGACAGGGTCAGCGTCAGCACGCCCGCGTACGCGCCGGGCGCGGTGAACGCCGGGACGTCGAGGGAGAGCTTGGCGTCGACGGTGAACTCGCCGCCCGTGAGGGTGCCGTTCGGCGTGGAGGCGAGGGTCGCGCCGCCGCTGCCGACGGGACCGGCCGAGCCGGCCGCGCAGGTGCTGGGGCTGCCGGCCTTGGCCGTGCAGGCAGGGGTCCAGCTGAGGTTCCCGCCGCCGATCGCACCGCCGGGGCCGGTGAAGTCGGTGACCTTGCCGGTCAGGGACCAGCCCGCGGGGCCGCCGCGGAAGTCCTTGACCGTCACCGTCTTCAGGTCGCCGGTGGCCGCGCCGCCCTGCCCGAAGTCGACCGAGGTCAGCTCGACGGCGTCCCCCGCCTGACTCATGGAGAGCTCGCCCGCCGTGACGGCCGCGGTGATCGTCTGGCTGTTCGGCGGGGCCGGGACGACGACCTTGTACGCGACGGGTCCCGCGCCCTTCTCGGGATCCCAGGCCGCGCCCTCGTACGCCACGACACCGGTGGTCGCCACGTCGTTGACCTTCAGGCGGGCGGCGAACCCGCCCTCGGTGTCGGTCGTGACGGTCATCCGGTCGGCGGTCTCCGCTCCGCCGGCCCGGCCGACGACGGTGACCTCGGTGAGCGGGGTGAACTTGGCGCCGTTGACCGTCACCCGCACCCCGGGGTCACCGGAGGCGGTGTCGAGCTGGAGCGTCCGGGCGTTGGGGCTGGTCACGGGGCTCGCGACGACCGTCTCGGAGACCGGGGCGGGCGGGTTGAGCACCGTACAAGGGGTGTCCAGCTCCATCAGATAGCTGGTGTGGATGTTGTAGTCGCCCGGCGAGAGGGTGATCGATCCGGCCGTGGTGACCGTGAAGGTACCGGTCATGGAGAAGGCCGGGAAGGAGCCCAGGCCCGGGATGGGCGGGTTCTTCTTGGGTCCGGTGACGCTGACCGCGCCGGTCTGGGCGCCGCCGAGGACGACCTTGCCGCTCGGGGTCATGATGTCGGCCGGGAGCGCGAGGTCGACGGGGTTCGACGCGGCGGGCTTGGTGATCGTGTAGGTCACCGTCACCGTGTCGCCGACCTTGGGGGCGGCCTTGTCGACCGAGATCTCGGCGGTCGTGGTGCCCGTGATGGGCGGGATGCCGGCGATCGGCGGCGGAACGCAGCGGGTCTGGAACTCCACCGGGGTGGAGAGTTCGACCGCGTGGGCCGGGGCGGCGATGGCGCCGCCTGCCGCGACCGCGAGAGCGGTGGCGCCGAGGACGGCGGTCCAGCGCCGTCTTCGGTGCGCCGCCCGGGAACGGGTGAGTGCCATGTGTGGGCCCCCTCCTGAGGGATGAGAGGGCGCCATTGACGGCTGCGGGCCGAGAGAAGTCAATGGAATCGAAAACCACCGACTGATGACCCATCAGATTCTGTCAAGATCAGCAGGATTGCGCGTTTTCGCAGGTCACGCCAGCGACCGGTGCCGCCGTCGGCGACACCGGTCAGGGGTGGGACAGGGCTCAGCTGAAGACGAACGGCCCTGGCGACTGCGAGGTCACGGCGTCACAGTTCACCGTGACTCCGAAGATCACCATCTTGAGGGCGACACCCGCGAAGTACGAGTTGAGGCTGTCGCCCGAGGCCACGGTCCCGCTCAGGGGGCCGATGGTGACGGCCTGCCCGGCACCGACCGCCGGGTTCTTCTTCCCGGTGAAGACCCGGGTGCCGCCGCCCGCCTTGGCCAGTGTCAGCGTGGCGTTGATCTGGTCCGTGCCGACCGCGATCGGCGTCGTGACGGCCGTGCTGATGGTCATGGTCGCGGACGTGCCGCTCTGGGTCGCGGTGATGTTGGCGGTTCCGCCGCCCCAGCTGCCGCAGTCGTACTGCGCCGTGGCGGTTCCCGGTGAGACGGCTCCGGCCGTCGGGGCGAAGGCGAGTCCGGCGGCGGCGAGCGCTCCGGTGAGTACCGCGACCGTCCCTAAGGTGCTTCTGCTTCTCATGGCGAGTTCGAACCCCTTCCGATGACGAACGCAGGGGTGCGGACACTGCGTGAATGGCGAATATCTGACGGTCCGTCGGGCGAACCGATGCTCATTGAGACGCAGACCGCCGGGGAAGGCAAGAGAAGATGCGGTGATCCTTCACAAACGCGCAAGGGCCCGGCGTCCCGCCGGGCCCTCGATGTCCTGTTCCGCTCCTCAGCCGGCGGTGACGGCCGTGCGCAGCTGTCCGTCGGGCCCCGCGAGCAGCACCGGGGTCTCCGGGCCGCCGAGGTCCCGTACGGCCGCGCGGTCCTCCGCCGAGGCGGCCTCGGCGGAGGACACGACGGCCGCCGCCTCCAGGGACTGGGCGCCGCTGGCCACCGCCATCGCCACCGCGGTCCGCAGCGCGCTCAGCTTGAGCGACTCCAGCTCCACGGTCCCCGCCACGTACGTCCGCCCGGTCTCGTCCCGTACGGCCGCGCCCTCGGGCACGCCGTTGCGCGCGCGGGCGCTGCGCGCAAGGGTGATGATCTTGAGGTCCTCGGCGCCGAGGTCGCCGTGCTCGCTGCTGAGTGTCATGGCCCGAGCATAGGTCGGGGCCGGGGAGGACCCGGCCACCGTCTCATCCCCCGGCCGGGCGGGTCTCAGCCCGCGACCGGACGGGCAGACCCCACGGCCGGCCACGTCTCGGCCCGCGACTACCCGGTCTCAGCCCGTGACCGGACGGGCACACCCCACGGCCGGCCGCGTCTCGACCCGTGACCGGACGGGCACACCCCGCTCCCGGCCACGTCTCGACCCGCGACCGGACGGGCACACCCCGCTCCCGGCCACGTCTCGACCCGCGACCGGACGGGCACACCCCGCTCCCGGCCACCGTCTCAGCCCGCGACCGGGTACATCGCCCCGCGGCGGCCCTCCGGGGAGACCAGCCACTCCAGCTTCGCGGCCGTGTCCGCCTCCGGGAGCGGGGTGTGCATGACGATGACCAGGTCAGGCCTGGCCGGGACCCTGAGCTGGGTGGCCTCGACGACCAGCGTGCCGACCAGCGGGTGCTCCATCTCCTTGCGGTTCTGGCCGCCCGGCAGGATGTCCCGCCGCTCCCACAGCGCGGCGAACTCCGGGCTCAGCTCCCTGAGCTCCTCGACGACCGCCCGGAACCCCTCGTCGTCCGGGCACTCCGAGCAGGCGGAGCGGAACTGCGCGACGACCCGGGGCGCGAGCTCCTCCCAGTGGACCGTCCGCGAGCGGTACAGCGGGTCGGTGAAGAAGGTGACGAGACAGTTCTGCGGGGCGTCCGGCCGCATCCCGAGCACGATCGCCGCCGCGTCGTTGTAGAGGACCGTGTTCCAGTACACGTCCATGATGTGCGCGGGAAACGGCATCCACGTGTCGATGAGCCGCCGCAGCCCCTGGCACATGTCCCGGTCCTCCGGGGCGGCCTCCAGGGCCGGCGGGTTGAGCGCGGCGAGGACGTACAGATGGCGCCGCTCCGCCGGGCTCAGCCGCAGCACGCGCGCCACCGAGTCCAGGACCTGCGGCGAGACCGTGATGTCCCGGCCCTGCTCCAGCCACTGGTACCAGGACACCCCGACGCCCGCGAGGACCGCGACCTCCTCGCGGCGCAGCCCGGGGGTGCGGCGGCGCGCACCGCCGTCCGGGAGCCCTGCCTCGGCCGGGCTCACCCGGGCCCGGCGGCTCATCAGGAACTCGCGCAGTTCGCCGAGGCGGTGCTGCTTCATGCCGGTGCTCTCGAGTGCGGTGGCCACGTCCGCGTCCTCCCCCTGGATGCCTGGTGGTGCCTGGTGGTACGACCAACAGGATAAGTACCCGCTCCCCACCCGTGTTCCCGTGGCGCGAGAGTCGTCGGCATGGCAACGACGACCACTCCCTCCGCTCCGCCCGCCCCCTCCGCCGCTCCCCCGGCCGCCCCGGCCTCCCTGACCGGCCGCAACCGGCTCATCCTCTTCGTCCTGTGCGCCGCCCAGTTCATGGTGGCGCTCGACTTCTCCGTCCTGAACGTCGCCCTGCCCGTCCTCGGCGCCGACCTCGGCCTGAGCCAGTCCGCCCTCCAGTGGGCCGTCACCGCCTTCGCCCTGCCCTCCGGCGGTTTCCTGCTCCTCTTCGGACGGATCGGCGACCTCTACGGGCGCAAGAAGCTGTTCCTCGCCGGGCTCGCGCTCTTCGGCGCGGCCTCGCTGCTCGCCACCTTCGCCTGGAACCCGGCCGCCTTCCTCACCGGGCGCGCCCTCCAGGGCATCGGCGCCGCCGCGATCGTGCCCACCGGCATGTCGCTCCTGACGACCACGTTCCCCGAGGGCCCGCTGCGGGACAAGGCGCTCGGCATCTCCGGCACCCTGCTCTCGCTGGGCTTCACCGTCGGCATGGTGCTCGGCGGGGTCATGACCGACACCCTCGGCTGGCGCTCCACGATGGGCCTGCTCGCCCTGTTCACCGTGATCGTGCTGCCGCTGGCACCGGGCCTGCTGCCCGAGTCGCGCACCCCCGAGCGGCCCCGGCTCGACGTGCCGGGCGCGGTCACCGTCACCGGTGGTCTGCTCGCGCTGATCTACGCCCTGTCGACGGCCGCCGAGCACGGCTTCGGCCGGACGGACGTGCGGGTCACGCTGGTGGCGGGAGTGCTGCTGCTCGCGGTCTTCGTCCGGGTCGAGTCCCGGCACGCGGCCCCGCTGGTCTCGCTGCCGATGCTGCGGCGGCGCACGGTCGCCTTCGGCAACCTCGGCGGTCTGATCACCTTCTCGATGATGTCGACCGTCGTCTTCGTCCTGACCCTGTACCTCCAGGAGACGCTGGAACTCTCGCCGTTCGCCACCGGTCTCGTCTTCGGTGTGCAGGGGGTCTTCGCGGTCGTGGCCGGGATGCTCGCGCCGAAGGTGATCGGCCGGTTCGGCGCCCGCCGCGTCCTGGTCGGCTCGCTCGCCGGGCAGGGCCTGCTGACGGCCGCGATCCTCGGCGTGGGCCGGGACTCGGGTGTGCTCCTGGCGACGGTCGCGGCCTCGCTGGCCTGCATGTTGCACCTGGGCGCGATCATCTCGTACGGACTGATCGTCACCTCCGGCGTCCCGGACGAGGAGCAGGGCCTGGCGACCGGTCTGGTGACGACCACCCAGCAGGTCGGGCTCACGATCGGGATCCCGCTGCTCGGGGTGCTCGCGACCACGGGCGGGGACCTGTTCGGCGGGGTCCGCACGGTCCTCGCCCTGGACGCGGCGATCGTGCTCGGTACGGCGGTCCTCGTCGCCCTCGGCCTGCGCCGCAGGTAAGACCGTCCGGTCCACGTCAGGGGCGGTCGAGGCGGAGCCGTACCGCCTTGGGGAGACCGGCGACGACGAGGTCGTACGAGTCCTCGACGAGCTCCCGGACCATCCGGTCCGGGAGCTCTCCGACGGTCACCGTGTTCCAGTGCCGCTTGTTCATGTGATAGCCGGGGGCTACCGCCGGATGCTCCTCGCGGAGCCGTACGGCCTCGTCCGGATCGCACTTGAGGTTGACCCGCAGCGGCTCGGCGTCGAGCCACGACAGCGCGAACAGCTTTCCGGCGACCTTGAAGACGGAGACGTCCGGGCCGAAGGGGAACTCCTCCGTCGCGTCGTTGAACTCCAGACAGAGGGCGCGCAGCTGTTCGGGGGTCATGCAGGCTACTCCTCGGTTCCCTGCGGTTCCAGCGGCTCCACGAGCACGGTGACGATCTTGTTCCGGCGGCCGGCCGGGGACTCGGCCGTGAGCCGCAGCGAGCGGCCGTCCGGCAGCTCCACGACCGCCTTCGCGCCCGCGATCGGGACGCGGCCGAGGGCCTTGGCGAGCAGTCCGCCGACGGTCTCGACGTCCTCGTCGTCGTACTCGTCGGGGCCGAAGCCGTACAGCTCGCCGAGGTCACCGATGTCGAGGCGGGCGGTGACACGGTGGTTGCCCTCGCCCAGGTCCTGGACCGGCGGCAGCTCGCGGTCGTACTCGTCGGTGATCTCGCCGACGATCTCCTCGAGGATGTCCTCGATGGTGACGATGCCGGCCGTGCCGCCGTACTCGTCGATGACGACCGCGACGTGGTTGCGCTCCTGCTGCATCTCGCGCAGCAGGTCGCCGGCGTTCTTGGTGTCGGGCACGAAGGCCGCGGCCCGCATCGCGGTCGACACGAGGTCGGCCTCGGACTCGCGGTTGATGTGCGTCTTGCGGACGAGGTCCTTGAGGTACACGATGCCGACGATGTCGTCCTCGTTCTCGCCGGTGACCGGGATCCGGGAGAAGCCGGAGCGCAGCGCCAGGGTGAGGGCCTGACGGATCGTCTTGTACCGCTCGATGCAGACGAGATCGGTGCGCGGCACCATGACCTCGCGGACGAGCGTGTCGCCGAGCTCGAAGACGGAGTGCACCATGCGGCGCTCGTCGTCCTCGATGAGCGACTCCTGCTCGGCGAGGTCGACCATGGCCCGCAGCTCGGCCTCGGAGGCGAAGGGTCCCTTGCGGAAGCCCTTGCCCGGGGTGAGCGCGTTGCCGATGAGGATCAGCAGCTGCGGGATCGGCCCCATGATCCGGGCCAGCGGCAGCAGGACGTACGCGGCGGCCGTCGCGGTGTTCAGCGGGTGCTGGCGGCCGATGGTGCGCGGCGAGACGCCGACGGCGACGTACGAGACGAGGACCATGACGGCGATCGCGACGAGCAGCGCCTCCCAGGTCTCCGGGAAGGCTTCGAGGCAGGCGTACGTGACGAGGACGCCGGCCGCCATCTCGCAGGCGACGCGGACGAGCAGCGCCACATTGAGATAGCGGGTCGGGTCGGAGGCGATCTGGGCGAGCTTCTCGGCCCCGCGCCGCCCGGACCGTACGGCCTCGGCGGCGCGGAAGCTGGAGACGCGGGCGAGACCGGCCTCGGCGCAGGCGGCGAGCCAGGCGACGACGACCAGGGCGACCGCGCCGAGGATCAGCGAGACGTCCATCGGGTCAGGAGACGGTCGGCGCCGGGGACGGGCCGGTGTGGCCCTTCTCCGCGCGCCAGCCGTCGACGATCGCCGCCTGGAGGCCGAACATCTCGGCCTTCTCCTCGGGCTCCTCGTGGTCGTACCCGAGGAGGTGGAGCACGCCGTGGACGGTGAGGAGCTGGAGCTCCTCGTCCATGGAGTGCTCTGTCGGCGCGTCCTTGCCCTGCTGGGTGGCGACCTCGGGGCAGAGCACGATGTCGCCCAGGAGCCCCTGCGGGGGCTCCTGGTCGTCCTTCGCCGGCGGGCGCAGCTCGTCCATCGGGAAGGACATGACGTCCGTCGGTCCGGGCAGGTCCATCCACTGGATGTGGAGCTGCTCCATCGCCTCCGCGTCCACGACGATCACCGAGAGCTCGGAGAGCGGGTGGATGCGCATGCGCGCGAGCGCGTAGCGGGCGATGTCGAGGATCGCCTGCTCGTCGACCTCGGTACCGGACTCGTTGTTGACGTCGATCGACATGTGTTCTGCGTTCTACTTCCCGTTACGGCCGCGCCGATGCTCGCCGCGGTTCTCGTCGCGGCTCTCGTTGCGGAGGTCGTACTGCTCGTACGCGTCGACGATACGGCCGACGAGCTTGTGCCGGACGACATCCTGCGACGTGAGCGTCGAGAAGTGCACGTCCTGGACACCGTCCAGGATGTCGCGGACCTGCCGCAGACCGCTCTTCGTGCCGTTCGGCAGGTCGACCTGGGTGACGTCACCGGTGATGACGATCTTCGAGTCGAAGCCGAGGCGGGTGAGGAACATCTTCATCTGTTCGGGGTTCGTGTTCTGCGCCTCGTCGAGGATGATGAACGCGTCGTTCAGCGTCCTTCCACGCATGTACGCCAGCGGCGCGACCTCGATCGTCCCGCTCGCCATCAGCTTGGGGATCGAGTCGGGGTCGAGCATGTCGTGCAGCGCGTCGTAGAGCGGGCGCAGGTACGGGTCGATCTTCTCGTAGAGCGTGCCGGGCAGGAAGCCGAGCCGCTCGCCCGCCTCGACGGCGGGGCGGGTCAGGATGATCCGGGTGACCTGCTTGGACTGCAGGGCCTGGACCGCCTTGGCCATGGCGAGGTAGGTCTTGCCGGTACCGGCGGGGCCGATGCCGAAGACGATCGTGTGCTTGTCGATCGCGTCGACGTACCGCTTCTGGTTGAGCGTCTTGGGACGGATGGTGCGCCCGCGGCTGGAGAGGATGTTCTGTGTGAGCACCTCGGCGGGGGTCTCGCCGCCGTCCGCCGTTCCGGTGTCGCTCGCCCTGAGCATGGCGATCGAACGTTCCACTGCGTCCTCCGTCATCGGCTGACCGGTGCGGAGCACCAGCATCATCTCGTCGAACAGGCGCTGAATCAGGGCGACTTCCGCCGTGCTCCCGACCGCGCTGACCTGGTTGCCCCGGACATGGATGTCGGCCTTCGGGAAGGACTTCTCGATCACGCGGAGAAGCGCGTCACCGGAGCCGAGCAGGCTCACCATCGGATGCTTCGCGGGGACGGTGAAGTGGGCGCGGGCCTGGCCGGACGTCCCGTCCTGGGACGCTCCGTCGTGGGCTGTGGGTGTCTGAGTCATGGGCCGGCACTAAGGCCTGCGCATACCTCCCGTTGCAGGGTTCTCGCTGCTCGACAACCTCTCGGATTCCCAGCCTACGACTTGGCACCGACAGGCCGAAGGGAATTACGAGGCGGCCGCCCGGAAGCCGATCGTCGGTACCGCGCGGCGCAGCGGCCAGGGGCGCGCGGGGGCGGGCAGGAGCCGCTCCAGGAAGGCGTACCGGCCGCGCAGCGCCTCGGGGTCCTGCCTGGCGTGGCCCTGGACGTGCTGCCACCAGGCGGCGATCTCGCCCCAGGTCGGGGCGGAGAGGGAGCCGCCGAACTCCTGGACGGAGAGGGCCGCGGTGAGGCCCGCGAAGGCGAGCCGGTCGGCGAGGGGCCAGTCGGCGAGGGTGCCGGTGACGAAGCCGGCGACGAAGACGTCCCCGGCGCCGGTGGGGTCGAGGGCGGCTACCTGGATGGCGGGGACCTCGGCGGTCTCGCCGGTGGCGCCGTCGACGGCGTACGCGCCCTCGGCACCGAGGGTGACCACGGCGTAGCGGACCTTGTCGGCGAGGGCGCGGGCGGCGGCCCGGGGGCAGTCGGTGCGGGTGTACCGCATGGCCTCGGCGGCGTTGGGCAGGAAGGCCTCGCAGTGTTCCAGGTCGGTGAGGCCCGCCAGGTCCCAGCGGCCGGTCTCGTCCCAGCCGACGTCGGCGAAGACCTTGGCGCCGCCGCGGGCGGCCTGGGCGACCCACTCCTCGCCGCGGCCGGGTACGAGCGAGGCGACGGCGGCGCGGGCGTGCGGCGGGTAGGCGGGGAGGGTGCCGACGGCGGCGACGGCGGCATCGGGTGGGGCCTCGTGGCCGTGGGAGACCATCGTGCGCTCGCCCTCGTAGGCCATGGAGACGGTGACCGGGGAGTGCCAGCCGGGGACGGTGCGGGAGAGCGAGAGGTCGATGCCCTCGCCCTGTTCCAGCGCGTCCCAGCAGTACTCGCCGTAGTGGTCGTCGCCGAAGGCGGCGGCGAGGGAGGTGCGCAGGCCGAGGCGGGCGAGGGCGGTGGCCATGTTGGCGACGCCGCCGGGGCTGGAGCCCATGCCGCGGGCCCAGGACTCGGTGCCGCGGACGGGGGCGCTGTCGAGGCCCGTGAAGATGATGTCGAGGAAGACCGTGCCCGTCAGGAAGACGTCGCAGTCGGGGTCGGTGGGCTCACGCAGGCACACCAACGGGTCGACCCCGGCGTGGTGTTGCGACTGGTCTCCCCTTGCTGTGCTCACGGCGGCTCCCCGAACGTGGTGTGGATCAAATCAGTGTGCCCGATGGGGCCCGGGTGGCGGGCGGGACGCACGAGGAAGGTCCGCTCCATACCCGCAAACCCACACACCAAACCGATAGTGACACAGATCACAGAATTTACCCTCGGATACCACCTTCTCGGGCAACTCACCTGCTTGATACACATGGTTCCGCGACCCCCGTGCTCCCCGCACCACCGGGCGCTCCACCCCTCCCTTTTCGTTCCCGGGAACGCCCATGTCGTCGCGCCTGCGCGGCTCGGGGGCCCTCGTCGCCCTCGTCGCCCTCTTCACCGCCGGTTACCTCGCCCCGTACCTGCTGCCGACCGTCGTCGGCCGCCTCGCCACCGGTCTCGGCATCGGCGCCTCCCAGGCGGGGCTGGTCGGCTCCGTGCTGCTGCTCGGGTCCTCCGCCGCCGGCTTCACGTTCGCCGCGCGCGGCGAACGGATCGGCGCCCGCACGGCGGCCCGCGCCGGCCTGCTCGCCATGGCCGTCGGATACGGCTCCGCCGCCGCGACCCACTCCGTGCCCCTGGTGGTCGCGGGCGCGGTCCTCGGCGGCCTGGGCTCGGGCACCGCGACAGCGGTCGCGGCGGCCGGGATCGCCGGGCAGCCCGACCCGCACCGGGCCTCGTCGCTGGGTCTGCTGACGGTCTCGGCCACCGCCGGCGCCCTCTACCTCACGCTGCCGCACCTGAGCGGCGGCCACGCGCCCCCGCTGCTCGCGATCGCCTGCGCGGCCGCCCTGGTGTGGCCACTGACGGGCCGGCTGCCGGGCTCCACGCGCGCGCGTGGAGCCCGTACGGTCCAGGCGGCCTCCCCCGGCGGGCCGCTGCCGTACCGCCGGGCCGGGGCCGTGCTCGCCGGCGGCATCCTGTGCTGGTCCCTCGCCCAGAACGCGCTCTGGGGCGTGAGCGGCCGCATCGGGCTCACCCAGGCGGGGCTCTCCGAGGTCACCGTCGGCGCGGTCTTCGCGGCGGCGCTCGGCGCGGGGCTCGCCGGGGTCACGGCGGCCGGCGCGCTCGGCTCGCGCCTCGGCCGGGCGGTGCCGATCGGCGTGGGCACCGCCGTCATCGCGGCCTGCGTGCTGCTGAGCTCGGCCGCCGGGAGCCTGGCCTCCTTCGCGACCGGCGAGATCCTGTGGAACGCCGTCTACCCGGTCGTCCTCTCGTACCTCCTCGGCCTGGCCGCCTCCCTCGACCCGCGCGGCCGCTGGGCCGTGCTCGTCGGCTCGGCGTCCTCGCTGGGCGTGGCCTGCGGCCCGGTCGTCGGCAGCCTGCTCTCGGAGAGCGCCGGGTACACCGGCATGGGCGTGGTCCTCTGTGCCCTGCTCCTCCTCGTCGCGGTCCCCATGACGGCGGTGGCCCGCCACGCCTCCGGCCGCCCGCTCGTCCCGGGCTCCGTCCGGCGCCGCGGCGGCGCCCCGGCCGCGGTCCTCGCGGGCACGGCCTCGGCGTCCTCCGCCCTCGTCCCGCAGATGGGCGCCCCGGAACAGCCCGTCACCGAGTTCCCGGTGCGCGCGGCACGCCGCCGCGCGGCGAAATCGGCCTTCCGGCTGGCGCGTCCGTCGGACCGCGCCTAGGGCGTGTTTCAAGTCCCTGCCGCTGATGCGTTACGGGGAGGTGCCGAGCTTCCTGGCCCTGGTCGGGGACGTGACCGGCAAGTCGGTCCTCGACCTGGCGTGCGGCACCGGTTTCTACAGCAGGGAGTTCAAGCGGCGGGGCGCCACCGACGTGTTCGGTGTCGACATCTCCGTCGAGATGATCGCGGCCGCGAAGGAGATCGACCGGCGTGACCCGCTGGGCGTGGTCTACGAGGTCGGGGACGTGGCCGAGCTGCGGCAGCTCGACCGGCGCTACGACATCGCGCTGGGCGTGCAGTGTCTCAACTACGCGGCGGACATCGCGGAGACGGAACGGATGTGCGCCAACATCCACAGGAACCTGGAGCCGGGCGGCGAGTTCTTCCTGCTCGTCCAGACGCCCGACTACCGGTACGACGGTCCGCCGCTGGACAAGTACGGCTTCCGTATCGAGGCGACCGACGAGCAGATCGAGACGGGCGGCCGGGGGCGGCTCACGGCGCTCCTCGACCCTCAGCCGATCACCATCATCACCACGTGCCCGCGCCGCGAGGTCTACGAGCAGTCCCTGAAGGCGGCCGGGTTCAGCGCGCTGGAGTGGGTCCCGCTGTCGGTGTCCGAGGCCGGCATCCGCGCGTACGGCGAGGAGTTCTGGGCGGACATGCTCTCCGACCCGCCGCTCGAACTGCTGCGCTGCCGCGCGTGACGCGGCCGGCCGGGTGATGTTCCGGGGGTGGGACGGCCGCGCGCGACCGTCCCGCCCCGGGCGGGCTACACGGCCCCGAAGTCGTACGCCTCCACCTCGGCGAGGCAGTCGGCCCTGCGCGGCTCGTCGTCCTCCAGGAAGGAGGCCTCGAAGGAGTTGCGGGCCAGTTCGCGGAGCTGGTCCTCGGTGAGGCCGAGAGCCTCCCGCACCCCGTCGAAGTTGTCGCCCGCGTAGCCGCCGAAGTAGGCCGGGTCGTCGGAGTTCACCGTCACCAGCAGGCCGGCCGCCATCATCGCGCGGAGCGGGTGGTCGGCGAGGGTGTCGATGACGCGGAGCCGGACGTTCGACAGGGGACATAGCGTCAGCGGCACCCGCTCGCGGACCAGCCGGTCGACGAGCTCCGGGTCCTCCATGCAGCGCAGCCCGTGGTCGATACGCTCCACGCCGAGGACGTCCAGCGCCTCGCGGACGTACGCGGCGGGGCCCTCCTCGCCCGCGTGCGCGACGCGGCGCAGCCCGAGCCGGGCGGCCTCCTCGTACACCTCGCGGAACTTCGCGGGCGGGTGGCCGACCTCCGCCGAGTCCAGGCCGACACCGGTGATCCGGTGCAGATACGGCTTCGCGGCCTCCAGGGTGGCCAGGGCCGACTCGGCGGACTCGTCGCGCAGGAAGCACATGATGAGCCGGGTAGAGATGCCGTACCGCTCCTCGGCACGGTCGAGGGAGGCCCCGAGGCCCTCGATCACGGTGCCGATGGGGACTCCGCGCGCGGTGTGCGCCTGCGGGTCGAAGAAGATCTCGGCGTGCCGGACGCCCTGGCCCGCGGCCCGCTCCAGATAGGCGTCGGCGAGCTCCGTGAAGTCCTCGGCGGTGCGCAGGACCGCCAGCACGCCGTAGTACAGGTCCAGGAAGGACTGGAGGTCGCTGAACTCGTACGCCTCGCGCAGCGCGGCCGTGTCCGCGTACGGCAGGGTGACGCCGTTGCGCTCGGCGAGCGCGAAGGCCAGCTCGGGTTCGAGGGTGCCTTCGATGTGGAGGTGCAGTTCGGCCTTGGGAAGGGGCATGGTGGTGCTCTATCTCTTCGGTACGGGGACCCGCATGAGGTCCTGGGCAATGCTCAGTTCGCCGTCGAACCCGGCCGCCCGCGCCTGCCGCTCGAACACGGCCGGGTCGGAGTAGCGCTGCGAGAAGTGCGTGAGGACGAGGTGCCGCACGCCCGCGTCCCGGGCGACCGCCGCGGCCTGGCCGGCCGTCAGATGGCCGTGGTCGGTGGCGAGCCGGACGTCCTCGTCGAGGAAGGTCGACTCGATGACGAGCATGTCGGCGCCCTCGGCGAGCGCGTGGACCCCGTCGCAGAGGCGGGTGTCCATGACGAAGGCGAAGCGCTGCCCGCGCCGGACCTCGCTGACCTCGTCGAGCGTCACTCCGCCGAGCACGCCGTCGCGCTGGATCCGGCCCACGTCGGGCCCCTTGATGCCGTGCGCGGCGAGCCGCTCAGGCAGGATCCGCCGCCCGTCGGGCTCGATGATCCGGTAGCCGTACGACTCGACGGGGTGCGAGAGCTTGCGCGCGTCGAGGGTGAACTCTGCGGTGACCGCGAGCGGTCCGTCGGCGGCGACGGGCGCCTCGGTCAGCTTCACGGTCTCGCGGTAGGCCGTGGCGTACCGCAGCCGCTCGAAGAACCGCTGCCCGCTCGCCGGGTAGTGGGCGGTGACCGGGTGCGGGACCTGGTCGAGGTTGATCCGCTGGATCACCCCGGCCAGGCCGAGCGAGTGGTCGCCGTGGAAGTGCGTGACGCAGATCCGGTCGAGGTCGTGCGCGGCGACCCCGGCGCGCAGCATCTGGCGCTGGGTGCCCTCGCCGGGATCGAAGAGGATGCCCCGGCCGTCCCAGCGCAGCAGATAGCCGTTGTGGTTGCGGTGCCGGGTCGGGACCTGGCTGGCGGTCCCGAGGACGACCAGTTCGCGTACGGACACGGGTTATCCGGGCGGCCAGTTGAGGCCACGGCCGCCCAGCACGTGCGCGTGGGCGTGGAAGACGGTCTGGCCCGCGCCCGTGCCGGTGTTGAAGACGATCCGGAAACCGGTGTCGTCGATCTTCTCCTGCGCGGCGATCTCTCCGGCCTCGCGCAGTATGTCGGCGGCGACGGTCGGCGCGGCGGCGGCCAGGGAGGCGGCGTCCGGGTAGTGGAGCCTCGGGATGACGAGGACGTGGGTGGGCGCCTGCGGGTTGATGTCGCGGAACGCGAGGGTCGTCTCGGTCTCGCGCACGATCGTCGCGGGCACGTCCCCTTCCGCGATCTTGCAGAACAGGCAGTCGCTCTGCGGCTCTCCGGCCATGGCCCGGGCCTCCTCGCCTCTGATGCGTGTGGATCGTTACGACGGGAATGCTATCGGCCGCCACCGACAGGATCGCGTCGTCCCGGCGTTCCCCCGGTCAGTCCTTGGGCGCGCGGCGGTTCAGCGCCGAGCGGCTCACCCAGTACGTGATGATCACCGCCCAGAACAACGGCGTCCCCAACCCGCCCACCACGCCCGGCTCGAACGACCACAGGGCCAGCGTCACCACCGAGTACAGGCCGAGCAGCCCCACCGCGCCGGCCATCGCGATCACCGGCCGGCAGGCGCGCGCCACGAGCAGCAGCGGGCGGCGCAGCCGCGCCGGGACCCGGCGGCCCATCCACAGCACCCAGCCGCCCCAGGCGCCGACGAGCACGGCCGCGCCGATCACGAAGGGGACGACGGCCTCCGCGCCGGTGGCTCCGGAGCGGACCGGGGCGGTGGCGAGGAAGGACGCGACGAAGCCGACGAGGGCCACCCAGCGGGCGCCGGCGGCGGTGTTCCAGGCCATGGCCTCCAGGTTGTAGCGGGCCTTGCGGTCGTCGAGGTCGAGCGCGGCGGAGGCCACGAAGCCCTCGGCGGCCTGCGTCCAGGCCCCGCGCCGGAACCAGCGGCGCCGCAGCCGCAGCAGCGAGAGGTTGTTGTGGGCCTCGCTGCTCTGCGGGTTGAGCCGCAGAGCCGTCTCGTACGCCCGCTGCGCGGTGGCGTGGTCGCCCCGGCGCTGGGCGGTCAGCCCCACCAGGAAGTGCGCCGCGTCCTCCTCGGGCCCGAGGGCGACCGCGGCCCGCGCCGCCTCGTACGCCTCGACCCTCCGGCCGGGGGTGCGGGCGTGTTCGGCGTGCTCGGCGAGGGCGGTGCCGAGCGCGTAGTGGCTGCCCCAGTACTGCGGGGCGAGCGCGACGGCGCGCCGGGCGGTGGTCTCGGCCTCCGGGAAGCGCTTGAGACCCAGCAGGATCTGGACGCGCATCAGCCAGCCCATGAGCAGCTCGGGCCGGGCGCTCAGCGCCTGCTCCACAGCGGCCAGGGCGGCCGGACCGTCACCGGCCCGGTGGTGGCAGCGGGCGAGCAGGACGAGGGCGTCGGCGTCCTCCGGGTCGGTCGCGAGGTGCTGGGAGACGAGCGCGCCGGCCTGTTCGTACCGTCCGGTGTCGTAGAGCGCCTCGGCGCGCAGGAGCGCGGTCGGAGTGGTCACAGCTTGCGCTTCCGCTTCAGATAGGCGAGGAGGTCGTCGTACAGCCCGCCCTCGTTGGCGAACATGGCGACGTTCCGGGCGGCGGCGAACCACGGCTCCGTGGACGGCTTGATCTGCTTGGCCGCGCCGAGGAGGTCCTTGGTGGTGATGAGGCGTACGGACCCGCTGCGGGCGGAGTCGAGGAGCGCGGCCTCGGCGGCGGTCTCGCAGAGGTGGGCGAGGTCGGCGCCGGAGAAGTCCTCGGTGACCTTGACGAGCTTGCCGAGGTCGACGGCCTCGATGGGACGCTCGCGCAGGTGGTAGCGGAGGATCGCCTCCCGCGCGGCGGCGTCCGGCGGCAGCACGAGGAGCGTGCGGTCGAGGCGGCCGGGGCGGCGCAGCGCGATGTCCACGTCCCAGGGCACGTTGGTGGCGGCGAGGACGAAGACGCCTTCGTTGCCGGGGCCGCTCGCGATGCCGTCGAGCTCGGTGAGGAGCTGGTTGACGACATTGCGCAGACCGCTGTGGTGCGTGCGCGAGCGCTTGGCGCCGAGGGCGTCCAGCTCGTCGAGGAAGACGACGCAGGGGGCCTGGCGGCGGGCGGTCTCGAAGATGTCGTGGATGTTCTTCTCGGAGGCCCCGATCCACATGTCGAGGACGTCGGAGAGCGAGACGGTGAGGAAGTTCGCGCCGAGCTCGCCCGCGACGGCCTGGGCGATGAAGGTCTTGCCGCAGCCGGGCGGGCCGTAGAGGAGCAGGCCGCCGCGCAGCGACTTGCCGTACAGCCTGCGCAGTTCGGGGTTGCGCATGGGCGCGAGGAAGGCGGCTTCGAGCCGGTCCTTGACCTCCTCCATGCCGCCGACGTCGGCGAGGCGTACGGCACCGGGGGCGTCGACGTCCCAGGCTGCGGCGTCCCCGGCGGGCCCGTCACCGCCGTCGGCCTGCGGATCCTCGAGGAAGCGGGGCCCGACGAGGTCCTGGACCTGCTGCTCGGCGGCGGCCCAGTCGAAGGCGGAGGCGGGGGTCTCGGGGGCCTCGGGAGCGGGGGTCGCGGGCGGGGCCGCGGGCGCGGGCTGCTCGACGGCGGGCCCCGCCGCGGGAGGCGTCACGGGTGCCACGGCGGGAGGCGTCGCGGGAGGCATGCCCATCGCCCGCATCATCAGCGCGCGGGCGTCCGCGTCGCCCGGCGCGTGCTGGAGGGCGACGGCGGCCTCGCTGACGGCCTCCTCGTTGCGCCCCGCGGCGAGGAGCAGCTCGGCGAAGTGGAGGCGCAGGGGTACGTCACCGGGCGCGGCGGCAACGGCGGTGCGCAGACTGCGGATCAGAGGGGACTCGTCGGCCATGCGGCCACCCTATGAAGCCCTCCGGGGTGGCCGTCCACCGGGTTCCGACTAAATCCTTCAGCTCCAGCGGCCGGTCCGCCCCAGGACGAGCGCCGTCGCCGCCGTGCCCGCCGTGGAGGTGCGCAGGACGCTGCGGCCCAGCCGGTACGGCTTCGCCCCGGCCGCCTCGAAGGCCGCGAGCTCCTCCGGGGAGACTCCGCCCTCGGGGCCGACGACCAGCACGATCGAGCCTTTCGCGGGCAGTTCGGCGGCGGCCAGCGCGCCGGACGGATGCTCACGGTCCTCGTGCAGGACGGCGGCGAAGTCGGCGCTCGCGAGGAGGGCCGCGACCTGCTTGGTCGTCATCAGGTCGGCGACCTCGGGGAAGCGGGTGCGCCGCGACTGCTTTCCCGCCTCGCGGGCGGTGGAGCGCCACTTGCCGAGCGCCTTGAGGCCCCGGTCGCCCTTCCACTGGGTGATGCAGCGGGAGGCGGTCCAGGGCACGATCGCGTCGACCCCGGTCTCCGTCATGGTCTCCACGGCCAGTTCGCCCCGGTCGCCCTTGGGCAGGGCCTGTACGACGGTGATTCGCGGCTCCTCCGCGGGGTCCTCGTGCACGGACGCGAGCTCGACGGTCAGCCGGTCCTTGCCCTCGGCGGCGGAGACGACCCCGTCGGCCCAGCGGCCGCGACCGTCGGTCAGGACGACGTCCTCCCCCGGGTTCAGCCGCTTCACGGAGACCGCGTGCCGACCCTCGGGCCCGTCCAGGACGAAGAGCCGGGTGTCGTGGGGGATGGCGTCGACGACGAAGACGGGTGCGGTCATGAGGCGCTCCTGTGGACCAGGTCGGAGAGGGCGGTGTCGAGTTCGGCGGCCAGGACCTCGACGAGCTGCCCGGCGGGGAGTTCGCGGGCGAGCCGGTGGCCCTGCCCCGCCCACAGGGCCATGCCCTGGGCGTCGCCCGAGGCGGCCGCGGCCTTGCGGAGCGGGACGGTGAGGTGGTGGACCTCGGGGTAGGCGGCGGGGGCGTACGGCCCGTGCTCGCGCATGAAGCGGTTGACGAGCCCGCGCGCGGGGCGCCCGGAGAAGGCCCGGGTGAAGGCGGTCCTGGTGAACAGCGGATCGGTCAGGGCCCGCTTGTGCAGCGGGTGCGCGCCGGACTCGGGGCAGCCGAGGAAGGCGGTGCCGAGCTGGGCGGCGTCGGCCCCGGCGGCGAGGACGGCGGCGATCTGCGCGCCGCGCATGATCCCGCCGGTGGCGACGATCGGCAGTGCGACGCTCTCGCGGACCTGGGTGACGAGGGCGAGGAGCCCCGTTCCCGGGATGCCGTCGTCGGCCGGGTCGTCGCGGTACGTGCTCTGGTGCCCGCCGGCCTCGGCGCCCTGGACGCAGACGGCGTGGGCGCCGGCCCGCTCGGCGGCGAGGGCGTCCTCGACGGAGGTGACGGTGACGACCGTGAACGTCCCGGCGCGGGCGAAGGCGGCGAGCGTCTCCGGCGAGGGGCAGCCGAAGGTGAAGGAGACCACGCGGACCGGGTCGTCCAGGAGGATGGCCAGCTTGGCGTCGTAGCCGTCGTCGCGGCAGTCGTCGGCCACGCCGAGGGAGGTCTCGTACCAGGTCGCCTCACCGGCGAGCTGGTGCCGGTAGACCTCGACGGCGGCGGGGTCGGCGTGCGGGCCGCTCTGCGGCATGAAGACGTTGACGCCGAAGGGGCGCGCGGTGAGCCCGCGTACCTGCTTGATCTCCTGGTACAGGCCTCCGGCCGTCTTGTACCCGCCGGCCAGGAAACCGAGCGCACCGGCCTCGCAGACGGCTCCGACGAGCTCGGGACAGGAAGCGCCACCCGCCATGGGGGCCTGCACGATCGGATACCGAAAGAGATCGTTCAGTGCGGTGGTGGACATACGGGCATCGTTTCATGACGGTGCGGCGCGGCCGAATCGGTACGTCAGGTCCCGGAACACAGGCCTCTGGAAACGGGAAGGGGCGGGGCGACTCATCGCCGTCCCGCCCCTTCCCACCGTCACGCTGTCGCCCGATCAGGGCTGCCGATCAGGGCTGCCGATCAGGGCTGCCGATCAGGGCTGCCGGCCTGATCCGCCGGCGGATCCGCCCGATCAGGCCCACCCGATCAGCTCCGCCCGTTGAAAGCGTCCTTCAGACGTGAGAACAGGCCCTGCTGCCCCGGCTGGAACTGACCGGTGGGCCGCTCCTCGCCGCGCAGCTTGGCCAGCTCGCGCAGGAGCCGCTCCTGCTCCGCGTCGAGCTTGCCCGGGGTCTGCACCTCGACGTGCACGATCAGGTCGCCCCGGCCGTTGCCCCGCAGGTGCGTGATGCCCCGGCCGTGCAGCGGGACCGACTGGCCGGACTGCGTGCCCGGTCGGATGTCGATCTCCTCGATGCCGTCGAGGGTCTGCAGCGGCACCTTCGTGCCGAGCGCGCCCGCCGTCATCGGGATGGTCACCGTGCAGTGCAGGTCGTCGCCGCGCCGCTGGAACGTGTCGTGCGGGATCTCGTGGATCTCGACGTACAGGTCGCCAGCCGGACCACCGCCGGGGCCGACCTCGCCCTCGCCAGCGAGCTGGATCCGGGTGCCGTTGTCGACACCGGCCGGGATCTTGACGGTGAGGGTGCGACGGGAGCGGACCCGGCCGTCGCCCGCGCACTCGGGGCACGGGGTCGGGACGACGGTGCCGAAGCCCTGACACTGCGGGCAGGGCCGGGAGGTCATGACCTGGCCCAGGAAGGACCGGGTGACCTGCGAGACCTCGCCACGGCCGCGGCACATGTCGCACGTCTGCGCGGAGGTGCCGGGAGCGGCACCCTCACCCGAACAGGTGGTGCAGACGACGGCCGTGTCGACCTGGATGTCCTTGGTGGTGCCGAAGGCCGCCTCGTTGAGGTCGATCTCCAGGCGGATCATGGCGTCCTGGCCGCGGCGGGTCCGCGAGCGCGGACCGCGCTGCGAGGCCGTGCCGAAGAAGGCGTCCATGATGTCGGAGAAGTTGCCGAAGCCACCCGCTCCGAAGCCACCCGCGCCACCGCCGCCGGAGGCCGAGAGCGGGTCGCCGCCCAGGTCGTAGACCTGCTTCTTCTGCGCGTCCGAGAGGACCTCGTAGGCGGCGTTGATCTCCTTGAAGCGTTCCTGCGTCTTCGGATCGGGATTGACGTCCGGGTGCAGCTCGCGCGCGAGCCTCCGGAAGGCCTTCTTGATCTCGTCCTGGGAAGCGTCGCGGCGCACGCCGAGTACGGCGTAGTAGTCCGTGGCCACTTACGACTCCGCCAGGATCTGTCCGACGTAACGTGCCACTGCGCGTACCGCTCCCATCGTTCCGGGGTAGTCCATGCGGGTCGGTCCGACCACGCCGAGTTTGGCGACTGCTTCGCCGCCCGAACCGTAGCCGACCGAGACGACGGACGTGGAGCTCAGCCCCTCGTGGGCGTTCTCGTGCCCGATGCGTACGGTCATGCCCGATTCCTTGGCCTCGCCGAGCAGCTTGAGGAGCACGACCTGCTCCTCCAGAGCTTCCAGGACGGGCCTGATCATCAGGGGAAAGTCGTGTCCGAAGCGGGTGAGATTGGCGGTGCCGCCGATCATCAGCCGCTCCTCGTGCTCCTCCACGAGCGTTTCGAGGAGGGTCGCGAGCACGGTCGAGACCGTGGCGCGGTCCTCGATCTCCTCGAAGGACTCGGGGAGGTCCTGCACCAGCTGCGGCACGTCGGCGAACCGGCGTCCGACGACCCGGCTGTTGAGCCGGGCCCGCAGGTCGGCGACGGAGGTCTCGCCGAAGGGCGCGGGGCAGTCGATGACACGCTGCTCGACGCGGCCGGTGTCCGTGATGAGCACGAGCATCAGGCGGGCCGGGGCCAGCGCGAGCAGCTCCACGTGACGGACGGTCGAGCGGGTCAGCGAGGGGTACTGCACGACGGCGACCTGCCGGGTCAGCTGCGCGAGCAGCCGCACCGTACGCCCGACGACGTCGTCGAGGTCGACGGCACCGTCCAGGAAGTTGTGGATCGCGCGCCGCTCGGGCGTCGACAGCGGCTTGACGCCGGCGAGCCGGTCGACGAAGAGCCGGTAGCCCTTGTCGGTCGGGATGCGCCCGGCGCTGGTGTGAGGCTGGGCGATGAACCCCTCCTCCTCCAGCACGGCCATGTCGTTGCGGACCGTGGCCGGTGAGACGCCGAGCTTGTGGCGCTCGGTGAGCGCCTTGGAGCCGACGGGCTCCTCCGTCCCGACGTAGTCCTGGACGATGGCGCGCAGCACCTCGAGTCTGCGTTCGCTGAGCATTCGTGCGCACCTCCAGCTGTCGTCGTCGTTCCGGATGCTCCGGTTACTCCGGTTTTGGCACTCACCCTGCCCGAGTGCCAGCAATCCCCCGGCCAGTGTACGGCGGCGGACAACGCTCCTGGCAAGGAGGCGGGGGCGCACCCGCTAGCGTCGCCCCATGGACGTTGATTGGGAAGCGTACGGCTGGGAGCGGTTGGCGGACGGAGTGGGCAGACGCCGACTGCCCGGCTGGGACGCCACGGTGGGCCTGGTCGTGGGGGCGAAGGCGCTCCTGCTGTACGACACGGGCTCGACGCTCGCGGAGGGAGCGGAGCTGCGGACCCAGATCGAGGGGCTGACGGGCGGCCGAAGAGTGACGCACATCGCACTGAGTCACCCGCACTTCGACCATGTCTTCGGCACCGCGGTCTTCGCCGGCGCGGAGGTTTTCGGCGCGGTGGGGGTGGACGAGCTGCTGAGCCGGACGCGGGACCGGGAGGACCTGCGCGAGGACGCCGTGACGCAAGGGGTCGACGAGCGGGCGGCGACGGAGGCGGCGGACGCCCTCGTGGCCCCGCGGCACGTGGTCTCCGGCGAATGGACGCTCGACCTGGGCGGCCGGCAGGTACTCCTGGCGAACGTCGGCCCCGGCCACACGGGCCACGACCTGGCGCTCTGCGTCCCCGGGGACCGCGAGATCGTCTTCTGCGGCGACCTGGTGGAGGAGTCGGGCGAGCCGCAGGCCGGACCGGACGCGATCCCGTCCCGCTGGCCGGACGCCCTGGACCGGCTGCTGTCGCTCGGCGGCGAGGACGCGGTGTACGTACCGGGCCACGGGGCGACGGTGGACGCCGCATTCGTACGGACACAGCGCGAGGAACTGGCACGCCGCTTCGCCGTGTCATAACGTCGCGCAAATGCGCAGCTACGACCCGGATCTGACACCCGCCTGGAAGCGGTCGGCCCCTGTCCCGGAGATCCCGGCGGACCACGACCTCGTCGTCGAGGAAGTCACCACGGGCTTCTGCGGGGCGGTGATCCGCTGCGAGGCCGGCACCGTGACCCTGGAGGACCGCTTCGGCAAGCACCGGGTCTTCCCGATGGAGCCGCGCGGCTTCCTCCTGGAGGGCCGGGTGGTCACCCTGGTCCGCCCGACCGCCGCCGCGCCGGTACGCCCCACCCGTACGGCCTCCGGTTCGGTCGCCGTCCCGGGCGCGCGGGCGCGCGTGGCGCGGGCGGGCCGGATCTACGTGGAGGGCCGGCACGACGCCGAGCTGGTCGAGCGCGTCTGGGGCGACGACCTGCGGATCGAGGGCGTCGTCGTGGAGTACCTGGAGGGCGTCGACGACCTCCCCTCGATCGTCGCCGAGTTCGCCCCCGCCCCCGACGCCCGCCTCGGCGTCCTCGTCGACCACCTCGTCCCGGGATCCAAGGAGTCCCGCATCGCCGCCCAGGTCACCTCCCCGGACGTCCTCGTCGTCGGCCACCCGTACATCGACATCTGGGAGGCCGTGAAACCCTCCTCGCTCGGAATCCCGGCGTGGCCCGCCGTGCCGCGCGGCCAGGACTGGAAGACCGGCGTCTGCCGCGCCCTGGGCTGGCCCTCGGACAACACCGGCGCGATCTGGCAGGCGATTCTCAAGCGCGTGGAGTCCTACAAGGACCTGGAGCCGGAGCTGCTGGGCCGCGTGGAGGAGCTGATCGACTTCGTGACGGCGCCGTAGGGGCGGTCCGCGGCGCGCACGTCCCACGGCATCCCGCCTCCCGGGACGGGGGTGTCCCGGCGTCTCGGGACTCCGGATCCCGAACTGGGCCAACGCCTGCCCGGTGAACCTCGCGGAGGACGGCGGCTGGGGCAACGAGACGCAGTGGGCGTGGCCTTCCAGCGCTGGAAGCTGGGTGACTCCCGGGCGGACGGCATCGTCGGTCCCAACACCGGCGACAAGATGATGGAGACCCTGCGGCAGTACAACCAGGCGACGGCGAACTACTGCTACCGGTACCTGCCGACCCACTGACCCTTCCGGCCCGCGCCCCCGGACGGGGGCGCGATCTCAGCTCAGTCCACCAGGTCCCGCACCACCGCGTCCGCGAGCAGCCGGCCCCGCAGGGTCAGGACCGCGCGCCCGGCCTCGTACGACGCGGGGTCGAGGAGCCCGTCCCCCAACGCCCGGCCGGCGGCGACCCGGCCCGCCGGCTTGAGGATCGAAAGCTCCACGCCCTCCCGGAGCCGCAGCTCGAGCAGCACCCGCTCCACCCGCCGGTCCTCGTCCGAGAGCAGCTCCCGGCCGGCGCCGGGCGACTTCCCGGCGCCGAGGGCCGCCGCGTACGCACCGGGGTGCTTCACGTTCCACCACCGGACGCCGCCCACGTGGCTGTGGGCGCCCGGCCCGGCGCCCCACCAGTCGGCGCCGCGCCAGTACAGCTCGTTGTGGAGGCAGCGCCCGGCCTCTGAGGTGGCCCAGTTGGACACCTCGTACCACTCGAAACCGGCCTCGGCGAAGACGGAGTCGGCGATCAGGTACCGGTCGGCGTGCACGTCGTCGTCGGTCATCGGCACCTCGCCGCGCCGGATGCGCCGCGCCAGCTGCGTCCCCTCCTCGACGATCAGCGCGTAGGCGCTGACGTGGTCGGGTCCGGCGCCGATCGCCGCGTCGAGCGAGGCCCGCCAGTCGTCGTCGGTCTCCCCCGGCGTGCCGTAGATCAGGTCGAGGTTGACGTGCTCGAACCCGGCGGCGCGCGCCTCGGCGACGCACGCCTCGGGGCGCCCGGGGGTGTGGGTCCGGTCGAGGATCTTCAGGACGTGCTGCTTGGCGCTCTGCATGCCGAAGGAGATGCGGTTGAACCCGCCCTCCCGCAGCTCGGCCAGGTACTCGGGGTTCACCGACTCCGGGTTCGCCTCGGTCGTCACCTCGGCGTCGTCCGCGAGCCCGAACTCGTCCCTGACGGCCCCCAGCATCCGTACAAGGTCGCCGGCGGCGAGCAGCGTGGGCGTACCGCCGCCGACGAACACCGTCCGCACCGGCCGGGGGTCGTCGCCGAGCACCTTGCGGGCGAGCCGGATCTCCTGGGTGATCTGGCCGGCGTAGTTGTCCCGGGAGGCGAGCACGCCACCGGCACCGCGCAGCTCGCTCGCGGTGTACGTGTTGAAGTCGCAGTATCCGCAGCGCGTCGCGCAGTACGGCACGTGCAGATAGAACCCGAGGGGCCGCTCGGCCGCCCCTTCCAGGGCGTGCGCGGGCAGCGCCCCGGTCTCGGGCACGGACTCACCATCGGGCAGTACGGAAGGCATGAGCCCATTGTCCCGTACTGCCCGAGGTAAACGGTCTGACCTGTGGACAACCGGAGTCCGCCCAGCTCAGGAGGCCCCGGAAGCGACTCCGGAGCCGACTCCGGAACCGGCCAGGGAACAGGCCCGGGAACAGGCCTCGGAGCTGGCCCCGGAACCCGCCCCGGAACCGGCCGGGGAACAGGCCCGGGAACAAGCCCCGGAACCCGCCCCGGAGCTGGCCGGGGAACAGCCCCCGGAGCTGGCCCCGGAACCCGCCCCGGAACCGACCTCAGGACTCGCGCGAGCCCGCGTACATCTCCTCGATGAGCTCCTTGTACTCCCGCTCCACCACCGGCCGCTTCAGCTTCAGCGACGGCGTCAGCTCGCCGTGCTCGATGTCGAGGTCACGCGGCAGCAGACGGAACTTCTTGATCGTCTGCCAGCGCTGGAGGCCCTCGTTGAGGCGGTCGACGTAGCCCTGGACGAGCGCCTGGGTCTGCGGGGCGGCGACGACCTCGGCGTACGACTTGCCCGCGAGGCCGTGGTCGGCGGCCCAGCCGAGGATGGCGGGCTCGTCGAGGGAGATCAGGGCGGTGCAGAAGTTCCGGTCGGCGCCGTGGACCAGGATGTTCGAGACGAACGGGCAGACGGCCTTGAACTGGCCCTCGACCTCGGCCGGCGCGATGTACTTGCCGCCGGACGTCTTGATCAGGTCCTTCTTGCGGTCGGTGATCCGGAGGTAGCCGTCGGCGGAGAGCTCGCCGATGTCGCCGGTGTGGAACCAGCCGTCGGTCTCCAGGACCTCGACCGTCTTCTCCGGCAGGCCGTGGTAGCCCTCCATGACGCCGGGGCCGCGCAGCAGGATCTCGCCGTCGTCGGCGATCCGGACCTCGGTGCCGGGGAGCGGCTTGCCGACGGTGCCGGTGCGGTAGGCCTCGCCCGGGTTGACGAAGGACGCGGCGGAGGTCTCCGTGAGGCCGTACCCCTCCAGGATGTGGATGCCCGCGCCGGCGAAGAAGTAGCCGATGTCGGGGGCGAGCGCGGCGGAGCCGGAGATGCAGGCCCGCAGGTTTCCGCCGAAGGCCTCGCGGATCTTGCTGTAGACGAGGACGTCGGCGACCTTGTGCTTGGCGGTGAGGCCGAAGGGCGCGGAGGCGGTGCCGGTGCGGCGGAAGTTGTCCTGGCTGGCCTTCGCGTACTCGCGGGCGACGCCGGCGGCCCACTGGAAGATCTTGTACTTGGCTCCGCCGGCGGCGCGGGCCTTGGCGGCGACGCCGTTGTAGACCTTCTCGAAGATGCGCGGCACGGCCGCCATGTAGGTCGGCTGGACCACCGGAAGGTTCTCGATGATCTTCTCCACCCGGCCGTCGAGGGCGGTGACGTGCCCGACCTCGATCTGGCCCGAGGTGAGGACCTTGCCGAACACGTGCGCGAGCGGCAGCCACAGGTACTGGACGTCGTCCTGGGTGACCAGACCCGTGGCGGCGATGGCCTTGGCCATGTACGACCAGTTGTCGTGCGGGAGACGGACGCCCTTGGGGCGACCGGTGGTGCCCGAGGTGTAGATGAGAGTGGCGAGCTGCGTGGAGGTGATCGCGGCGACCCGCTCCTTGACGGCCTCCGGGTGCTTCTCCAGGTACGCGCGACCGCGCGCCTCCAGGTCGGCGAGGGAGAGGACCCAGTCGCCGTCGGTCTCCGCGCCCTCGGCGTCGATGACGACGACGTGGCGGAGGTCCGGCAGGTCGGCGCGGCGCTCGACGGCCTTGGCGAGCTGGACCGCGTCCTCGGCGATGAGCACCTTGGACTCGGAGTCGGAGAGGATGAACGCCGACTCCTCGGCGTTGGTCGACGGGTAGACCGTGGTGGTCGCGGCGCCCGCGCACATCACGCCGAGGTCGGCGAGGACCCACTCCACCCGGGTGGAGGAGGCGAGCGCGACCCGCTCCTCGGGCTGCACGCCGAGGTCGACGAGGCCGGCGGCGATCGCGTAGACCCGATCGGCGGCCTGCCCCCAACTGAGCGACTTCCAGTCGTCGGGACCGGTGCCGGACGCGGCGGGCACCGGATACCGGTAGGCCTCCCCGTCGGGGGTCCGCTCGACGCGCTCAAGGAAGAGGGTCGCCACGGAGGGCGGCCGGTTCTCGATCAGGGTCTGTGTGTCGCTCACGACGTCCTCCGGGCGGCGGCGGTGCCTGCTGGCGGTGCGTAACTACGTAACCGTCTCTGTGACCGTCTACGTAACTAACTGGCGAGTAACCTTCGATTCGGGATCAGAGTAAAGGCCCGAGGACCGGCGCGTAAGAGCCTGCAGGGGCCCGCTTCATAACGAACGGGTCCACGCGCCGTCGGCACGTGGACCCGTTAGATGCACAGCGCAGCTACTCGCTGCCACTTCGACCGTCCGGCCGGCTACTTCTTCTTGCGGCTACTTCTTCTTGCCGGAGGACTCGTCGCTCGAGAGGACGGCGATGAAGGCCTCCTGCGGCACCTCCACCGAGCCGACCATCTTCATGCGCTTCTTGCCTTCCTTCTGCTTCTCCAGCAGCTTCCGCTTACGGGAGATGTCACCGCCGTAGCACTTGGCGAGGACGTCCTTGCGGATGGCGCGGATGGTCTCGCGGGCGATGACCCGGGAGCCGATCGCGGCCTGGATCGGTACCTCGAAGGCCTGCCGCGGGATGAGCTCGCGCAGCTTGGCGACGAGCCGCACACCGTAGGCGTACGCGGCGTCCTTGTGGGTGACGGCGGAGAACGCGTCAACCTTGTCGCCGTGCAGCAGGATGTCGACCTTGACCAGGCTGGAGGCCTGCTCGCCCGTGGGCTCGTAGTCGAGGGAGGCGTAACCGCGCGTCTTGGACTTCAGCTGGTCGAAGAAGTCGAAGACGATCTCGGCGAGGGGCAGGGTGTAGCGGATCTCCACCCGGTCCTCGGAGAGGTAGTCCATGCCGATCAGCGTGCCGCGACGGGTCTGGCACAGCTCCATGATCGCGCCGATGAACTCGCTCGGCGCCAGGATCGTGGCGCGCACGACGGGCTCGAACACGTCATCGATCTTGCCCTCGGGGAACTCGCTCGGGTTCGTGACCGTGTGCTCGCTGCCGTCTTCCATGACCACGCGGTACACGACGTTCGGCGCGGTGGCGATCAGGTCGAGCCCGAACTCCCGCTCGAGCCGCTCACGGATCACATCGAGGTGGAGCAGACCCAGGAAGCCGACGCGGAAGCCGAAGCCGAGCGCGGCGGAGGTCTCGGGCTCGTAGACGAGCGCGGCGTCGTTGAGCTGGAGCTTGTCGAGGGCCTCTCGGAGGTCCGGGTACTCCGAGCCGTCCAGCGGGTAGAGGCCCGAGAACACCATCGGCTTCGGGTCCTTGTAGCCGCCGAGGGCCTCGGTCGCGCCCTTGTTCAGGGTGGTGATCGTGTCACCGACCTTGGACTGGCGGACGTCCTTCACACCGGTGATGAGGTAGCCGACCTCGCCGACGCCGAGACCGTCGGCCGGCGTCATCTCCGGAGACGAGACACCGATCTCCAGCAGCTCGTGGGTGGCGCCGGTCGACATCATCTTGATGCGCTCGCGCTTGTTGAGCTGCCCGTCGATCACTCGTACATAGGTCACGACACCCCGGTACGAGTCGTACACGGAGTCGAAGATCATCGCGCGGGCGGGAGCGTCGGCGACGCCGACCGGCGCCGGAACGTCCCGGACGACCCGGTCGAGCAGCGCGTCGACACCGACACCGGTCTTCGCGGAGACCTTGAGGACGTCCTCCGGCTGGCAGCCGATGAGGTTGGCGAGCTCCTCGGAGAACTTCTCCGGCTGGGCGGCCGGCAGGTCGATCTTGTTCAGCACGGGAACGATGGTCAGATCGTTCTCCATCGCCAGATACAGGTTGGCGAGGGTCTGCGCCTCGATGCCCTGGGCCGCGTCGACGAGCAGGACCGTGCCCTCACAGGCCGCCAGCGAACGCGAGACCTCGTACGTGAAGTCGACGTGTCCGGGCGTATCGATCATGTTCAGGATGTGCGTGGCGCCCTGGGCCGGCCCCTCGGTCGGCGCCCACGGCAGCCGGACCGCCTGGGACTTGATCGTGATGCCCCGCTCCCGCTCGATGTCCATGCGGTCGAGATACTGGGCACGCATCTGCCGCTGGTCGACCACACCGGTCAGCTGGAGCATCCGGTCGGCGAGCGTGGACTTGCCGTGGTCGATGTGCGCGATGATGCAGAAGTTGCGGATCAGAGCCGGGTCGGTACGGCTCGGCTCGGGCACGTTGGTAGGAGTCGCGGGCACGCAGGGTCTCGTCTCGGGGCGATGTCGGATCGATACGTAGGCTCCATGGTCCCATGCCCGCCGCCCTGTGCCCGGTTTGGGCGGCCCCGCGGGTGACTGATACTGTGGACAGCTGTGTCTCGTGTGCCCTCTCAGCCCGCGAGCCACAATCCAGAAGGAACATCGAACCTGTAAAGGCTCTTTCGTGGCGAACATCAAGTCCCAGATCAAGCGGAACAAGACCAACGAGAAGGCGCGCCTGCGCAACAAGGCCGTCAAGTCGTCGCTCAAGACCGCGATCCGCAAGGCCCGTGAGGCTGTCGCCGCCGGCGACCTCGAGAAGGCCACCGTTGCCACTCGCGCCGCCTCGCGTCAGCTCGACAAGGCTGTCTCGAAGGGTGTCATCCACAAGAACGCCGCCGCCAACAAGAAGTCGGCGCTGGCGATCAAGGTTTCCTCCCTCCAGGGCTGAGCTCTGATGTAACCGGTCGTACGGGACCCAGCGGGCCCTCTCTCCCGCTCCCGCCCGACCACCTGGACTCGCACGCGGACGCGTTCGCCACGCGGGTGCGAGCCCACCCATCTGTACGCCGAAGGCCCCGCCGCCTCCTTCCCCAGGAGCCGCCGGGGCCTTCGCCGTACCGGGGCGCAGCAGGGTTGGGCGCGGCACGGCAGCGGCCGAGCACGGCATGCCAGCTCTGAGGGCGGCACGACTGGGCAGGACACGACTGGGCACGGCGGGCCGGGGCCAGCAGGGCGAAGCCCCCCACAGGGCACATCCCCGAGGGCAGGACGGGGGCCGGAACGGAGTTCCGGACAGCGCGGCGGGAGTTACAGCAGGGGCGGGCGGGGGCCTGGACAGCGCGGCGCGAAGCCGCCGGGGGGCTGGGCGGAGGCCTGGACAGCGCGGCGCGAAGCCGCCGCAGGGGACTGGGGCGCAGCCCCAAACACACGGCGCGAAGCCGCGGCAGGGACCGGGGCGCAGCCCCGGACGGCATCAACCCGCGCCAGCCCCCGGCAGGGTTTCGGGAAGGGGCGGGGTGGGGGAATCGAACCGCCCCGGAGCAGCGCACCCGCACCGCATCCATAGGGCACCCCGCCGCCCCCTACCGCCGCAGCCGCGCCGCCCGCGCCACCGCCACGACCGCCTTCTCCAGGGCGTACTCCGGGTCGTCGCCCCCGCCCTTCACCCCCGCGTCCGCCTCCGCGATCGCCCGCAGCGCGAGGGACACCCCGTCCGGGGTCCAGCCACGCATCTGCTGCCGCACGCGGTCGATCTTCCACGGCGGCATGCCCAGCTCACGCGCCAGATCCGCCGGCCGCCCGCCCCGCGCCGACGACAGCTTGCCGATCGCCCGTACGCCCTGCGCCAGCGCGCTGGTGATGAGCACCGGCGCCACCCCGGTCGAGAGCGACCAGCGCAGCGCCTCCAGGGCCTCCGCGGCACGCCCTTCGACGGCCCGGTCGGCCACGTTGAAGGACGAGGCCTCCGCACGGCCGGTGTAGTACCGCCCGACGACCGCCTCGTCGATCGTCCCGTCGACGTCCGACGTCAGCTGCGCGCACGCGGACGCCAGCTCCCGCAGGTCGCTGCCGATCGAGTCCACCAGCGCCTGGCACGCCTCCGGCGTCGCCGCGCGCCCGAGCGCCCGGAACTCCTGCCGTACGAACGTCAGCCGCTCCGCCGGCTTCGTCGTCTTCGGGCAGGCCACCTCCCGCGCCCCCGCCTTGCGCGCGGCGTCGAGCAGGCCCTTGCCCTTCGCGCCGCCGGCGTGGAGCAGGACGAGCGAGATGTCCTCGACCGGGTCGTCGAGGTAGGCCTTGACGTCCTTGATCGTGTCGGCGGAGAGGTCCTGCGCGTTCCGCACGACGAGGACCTTGCGCTCGGCGAAGAGCGACGGGCTCGTCAGCTCGGCCAGCGACCCGGGCTGGAGCTGGTCGGAGGTGAGGTCGCGCACGTCCGTGTCGGCGTCGGCGGCCCGGGCGGCCGCCACCACCTCCTGGACGACGCGGTCGAGGAGCAGGTCCTCCTGCCCCACGGCGAGCGTCACGGGGCCGAGGAGGTCTTCGGGGGAAGTCTTTCTGGTGGCCATCGCCGTCCAGCATCCCACGGGCCACTGACAGCCACGCCCGGCAGCGACGCCCGCCGCCGCCCGGCACCGGTCCCCGACAGCACCGCCCGAAACCCATGCCCGAGAATGTCCGGGTGAGCGAACGACGACACGTACTGGTACTCCCCGACCGCGACGCCGCCGAGGAGGTCGCCCAGGAACTCCCCGACCGTTTCGGCGTGGCCGAGGCACCGCAGCTCGTCCGGGACGCCCTGGCCGGGGAGGACGACGCCGAGGACGCCCAGTGGCTGGTGGTCGTCGAGGACCCCGACGGCCGGCTCGACGCGGCGGCGCTCGACGAGCTCGCCGCCGAGTACGAGGGCTGGCTGGAGGCCCCGTAACCGCCCCACGTAACCGCACCCCGCGAGCGGCTCTCAGCCCTGCGTGGCCTTGGGGACGATCTGGATGTCGAGGTCGATGCTGATGCTGGACCCGACGGCCGCGATCCCGCGCGCGAGCAGCGTCTGCCACGTGAGGGTGAAGTCCTCCCGGTGCAGCTCGGTGGTGGCCCGGCAGGCCCCTCGCGTCTCGCCCTCCAGACCGCTCCCGATGCCCAGGTACTGGGTGTCGAGCGTCACCGTACGGCTGACGCCGTGGAGGGTGAGCGCCCCGGTGACGCCCCAGCGGCTGCCGCCCCGGTGGACGAAGCGCTCGCTGTAGAACTCCAGCGTCGGGTACGAGCCGACGTCGAGGAAGTCCCCCGAGCGCAGGTGGTCGTCGCGCATCTGCACCCCGGTGTCGATGGAGGCCGCGTCGATGACGACGTGCATCGCCGACTGCTCCATGCGGTCGGCGATCCGCACCGCTCCCGCGAAGCTGTTGAACCGGCCGTGGATGCGGGCGAGGCCGATGTGGCGGGCGGTGAAGCCGATCTGCGAGTGCGTCGGGTCGATCTCCCAGTCGCCCGGCTCCGGGAGCTGGGGCTGCGCCGCGATCTGGAGCAAGACGTCACCGACGCCCGTATGGCCGCCCTCGGTGACGACGGCACTGCCGTGGTACGGCGTGTAGCCCTCGGCGGTGACCGCGAGCCGGTAGTCGCCCGCCGGTACGGTCGCGAGCGCCGTGCCGTACGGGTCGGTCTCCCCGCCCAGCACCTTGCGGCCGACGGCGTCGCTGAGGACGAACTCGGCCTGCCGGACCGGTTCGTGCACGGGGTCGATGACCCTGCAGCTCAGGACCCCCGCCGAGGCCGGGATCGCGAGACCGGCGAGCGGACCGCCCCGAGCGGCGCCCGCCGCCCGCTTTCCGAAGAGACGATCGAACATTCTTCACGCACCCCCGCATGACTCGTTCACTATGCAACGAAGTTGCATTCGATCACTGTTGAGGCGTTCGAGGCAAACGAGCCAAGTGTTACCGAGGGTCCGAATTTTGGGGATTCCGTTTAGCACCCCCGCTGCGCCCCCGTCTCAGGCGTGCGGCCTCACGACGACCGGCAGCTCCTCCAGCACGATCCCGAACAGCTCCCGATACGCGTCCCTCACCTCCTCGTCCCCGTCGAGTACCCGCTCGACGCGCTCCCCCAGGGCGCGGGTGATCAGCTTCCGGTCGCTGAGGGTGATCCGGCCCTCCTCCGTGAGCAGGGAGCAGATGAGGGACCGCGGAAAGTGCGAGTCGGGCGAGGTCCGGTGGTACCAGGATCCGGCGGTGAAGTCCGCGAGCTCGCGGGGCCGCACCTCCAGCCGGTACTGCGGCTTCCCGTCCCGCAGTACGTCCAGATCGCCCGGAGCGCCGTCGGCCGCCTCCTGGACGCGGAAGACCCCGCCCGGGTCCTTCTGGTCCCCGCGCTCGTCGAAGGCCAGCGGATAGTGACTGTGGTCGCCGAAGCCGACGTCGGCCAGCCACCGCTCTCCGTCGGCCGTCTCCACGAGGAGCGCCATGTGGTCGTACGGGATCCCGAGCTTCCCCGTCGGGTCGACGACACGCGCCTGGAGCAGCGAGACCCGGTAGCCGAGCTCCCTCAACAGAACCGCGAACGTCGTGTTGATCTCATAGCAGAAACCGCCCCTGCGGCCGCCGACCACCTTGTCGACCAGCGCCTTCTCGTCCAGGACGATGTCCTCGCCGAGATGGATCGAGAGGTTCTCGAAGGGCACGCTCAGCAGGTGCCGCACATGCAGCTCGCGCAGGGCGGTGGCGTCCGCGCTCGCGGGCCGCGGCGCGCCGATCCGCTCCAGGTAGGCAGCGGCGTCCGGAAGGGCGGGCGCCGTCGGGACGGGGGCGTCCGATTCATCACTCACACGGCCAGTCTCCCTCTCCTCGGATGGTCACGACGCCCCGACGGGGGTCGACTCCTCTTTCCTCGCGGGCAGTTCACGCATGCGCGCCAGCGGCGAGGGCAGCAGCCAGAGCACGGCGAGGACGGCTCCGCCGGTGGCGATCCATAGCGTCGGGCGCAGTCCGATGGCGGTGCCGAGCAGACCTCCGGCGAGCGCGCCGAGGGGGCGGAAGCCGTGGTTGAGCGTGCGGTACGCGCCCACGACCCGGGCCCGTAGGGCGTCGGGGACCACCGCCATCTGGAACGAGCCCGCGGCGATGTCCACGATCATCACCGCGACGCAGGAGAGGAACTCCGCGACGAAGAGCACGGCCACCACCAGCGGAAGCGGTCCGTCGGCCAGAGGTATCAGGAGCAGGGGCAGTGTGAAGCCGAGGAAGCCGACGACGATCGAGGCGCCGATGCCGATCCGTCGGACGACCGCTCCGCTGCACGCGGCGCCGATGAGTCCGCCCACCGCTCCGGCTCCGAGGATCAGTCCGAGCAGCCCAGCCCCGATGCCGAGGTCGGCAGTCGCGTAGAGCACGAAGAGGGTGTGGAACATGTAGTTGAAGAACTGGACGGTGCCGGACGCCGAGAAGAGTGCGCGCATCGAGGGCTCACGGAGCACCCAGCGCATCCCCTCGGTGAAGTGCCCCTTGGCCACGGGGGCCGGCGGGGGTTCGACCGCCTTGATCCGGGCCAGATAGCCGGCCGACACCAGATAGGTGAGGGCGTCGGCGACCAGGGCGAAGGGCGCGGTGAGGACCTGCACGAGGACGCCGCCGATGCCCGGTCCCGCGAGCCAGGACATCGAACGGCTGCCGTTGACCAGCGCGTTCGCCTGGACGTACCGGTCGGTGGGGACGAGCGCCACGAGGAGCGTGGTGTTGCAGACCTCGAAGAGCACAGTGAGCGCGCCGATGCCGAAGGCCACCGCGTACAGCTGCCCGAGCGTCAACGCGTCGAGCGCGTAGGCCACGGGAAGGGTCAGCATGAGCGCCGCCCGCCCGAGGTCCGCCGCGATCATGGCGCGCCTGCGGCGGGCCTGCCGGTCGGCCCAGGCGCCGAGGGGCAGGTTGAGCAGGAGGGCGGGGAGAAGCTCGGCGGTCTTGAGCCAGCCCATCTCGGCGGCGTCGGCGCCGAGGATGAGGACGGCGGCGAGCGGGAGGGCGATGAGCGAGATCTGGTCGCCGACGAGCGAGACGGTCTGCCCGGTCCAGTAGCGGCGGAAGGTCCGCTCGCGCAGCAGTGCCGGTATGCGTTCCACGAGGGTCATCCCGCTCACTCCGCTTCTCGGTTGTCGGGAATCTCCTGGTCGACGTAGGCCATCCGCAGGATGGTCACGGCCCGGGTGCCCTCCGGCCTGAGGGACGGGTCGGTCCCACGCTCTTCGTAGGGCCGAAGCAGTGCGTCGATCCGCTTCCCGAGCTCGGTCAGCTCCGCAGGGGCGAGATGGAGCAGGGTGTCACCGAACTGCTCGGCCTCTCGCCACTCCTTCGGCAGTGCGTGCCGGTTCTTCATGGCCCGCGCGACCCGCTCGAAGTGGAGCTCGGTCGCGGCGGCGCTCAGCGCGCCGGCGGCCTCCGCGACCGCCGCGTCCTCGCTGTACTCCGGCCACTCCGTGTACCGGGCGGTGGCCTGCCAGGGCTTCTCCCGCCCCCGGCCGCCCGGCGCCTCCTGCACGAGGCCGTACTTGGCGAGTATCCGCAGGTGGTAGGAGCAGCTGGCCACGGACTCGCCGGTCAGTTCGGCGGCCTTGGTCGCGGTGAAGGGGCCGCTGACACGCAGTAGCCCGACCAGAGACATGCGCAGGGGGTGGGCGTAGGCGCGCAGGGCACGCGGGTCGGTGAGGCGGATGCTGCGGGGCTGCTCGCCCTCGGGTCGCGGGTCGCTGATCTCCGGCATGATGAAAACCTATCTTTAGAAAGATTTCTTTACAAGCATTTCTTTACATAGCGCTCCACCCCCTCGGTACGGCCACGAGCGCATGCCTCGCACCCACCACCGCGATCGCCCCGTCCCGGTCGGTCCGCAGCACCCGCGACCCACCGGCCCGCAGCGCCTCCAGCGTCCGGGGCGACGGATGCCCGTACGGGTTGTCCCGCCCTGCCGACACCAGCGCGAGACGCGGCCGAACGGCCCGTATCAGCCCCGGATCCTGGTGCGCGGATCCGTGGTGGGCCACCTTGAGCACGTCCACCGGACCCAGCCCCGGACTGCCCCTCAGAAGCGCGCGCTGAGCCGGTGGTTCGAGGTCACCGAGGAGCAGCAGCCCCAGCCCTCCGGCGGTACGGACGAGGAGGGTGACACTGGCGTCGTTCGGACCGTCGGCCGATCCGCCGGGGCCGGCCGGCGGCCACAGCACCCGCCACTCCAGGCCACCGACCCTCCGGTGCTCCCCCGGCCCGGCACGGACCAGCGGCACTCCCGCGGCGGCCGCCGTCCGCCGCACGAACGCGGCCTGCGCGGGTGGTTCTTCGAGCCCCGTGGTCTGGATCGCCCCCACCGACCGCCCCCGCAGCACCCCCGTCAGCCCGGCCACATGGTCGGCGTGGAAGTGCGTGAGCACCAGCAACGGCACCCGCCGCACCCCGAGCTCCCGCAGACAACGGTCCACCGGTACGGGATCGGGTCCGGCGTCCACCACCACGGCCGCGTCCCCGCCCGCCGCCAGCACCGTCGCGTCCCCCTGTCCCACCTGTTCCCTGTCAAGTTCAGCGTGTCGCAGGCGGACTTGCTGAACGATGGGGTCTCGCGACTGGGGAACAAGGCCCTCCCGGCCTGCCCGACAGGGGCTCCAGATGCCACCGAGCGCAACCAGTTACTTGGCTTATGATGACAAGTCACATTGGTGATGTAGGGACGGGTGCCATGGTGGGGACTGGCCAGGACGGTGCCGACGCCGCTGAGCGTCGACTTGGAAGAGCCGTCATTTTTCTTCTACAGCAGGCTCCGATGGTGACGAACAACGTCATCCGGGCCGATATTGCGACATTGCTTCGTGCCGGTCAGGCCATGGATTTCGCCTCGCGCCTTCACGGATTCAGCAGGGTATCCAGCCCTGATCTCATTCGGCAATTCGCGAGGCAGGCCGGCATCGCTGACATGGATCTTGTCTCGCAGATCCTCCCGGTTCTCAAGCAGGCAGACGTCATCGACTACACGCTGGCCACCGATGGCGCCATCGCGCATGTCGAGGAGTTCATCGGAGTCTCAGGAACCGTTATCCATCAGGCATTCAAGGTCTTGGGGATCTTGGGTCCTTCCGAGAATGAACTTGCACTTCTTCACAGCATCGAGATCGCCTCTTGGGCGCCACTCACTAAGACCCAGCATCTTGATCAGATCGTCAAGCGAGGAATCGGAGACGACGCGGCCGCGAAGGGGCTGGGCTACTCTCTCGCAACTTCGGTCAATCGCCGGGTCTTCTCTAGTGACCTAAACGAAGATGTCGTCTTCAACCCGAACGTCTGGGGAACCGGCCAGGTCCAGATCGCATCCTTCCTCCAGTCCCTCCCCCCGAACGAACGGGATGCGCTGCTCGCCATCTGCGAGAAAGCAACCGCCCGCCCTGGTTCCACTCTGGATATCATGGGAGGCAATCCTGCCATCATTCGAAGCGCGCGCAAGGTCGGTCTGATCCAGGCCGCAACTGTGAAATCTAGCGCCCATGGCCAACCTCTGTCACAGACCTACGTCTTCTCCCCGCTCGTTCAAACCACAGATGACCAGTCGACGACGACTGAGGCACTGCACCTGCGTAAGCTGTTCCTCGCTCACATCCTCTTCGGGCAGGAAAAAGCCCGACTCGGCCTGGGCAGGATCAACGACCCAGTCGTCCTCGTCTCAAAGCTCCTGAACTCCAGGTCCGTCGGTCCGGCCACCAACATCGGAACGGACTATCACCTTCTAGAGTCCGCTGGAGTCGTGCGGGTCGAGGAGCTTTCCAATGGGAGAGCCTTCCTTAAGTTGATCAAGGAAGAAATCGTTCGGGATGGCCTCGACTGGCTCAAGGCAAGCGTCGGCAATATTCCCGGCAGTGGCTCGTCTTCGTTGAAGATGGAAAATGTCCCCGGTTCCTTCATGACGCCGGAAGAGGACCGATCTATGATGCCCGATGACGCAGCCAGCGATGAGATCACGACCGCTGCAATTCTCGAACTGAGGAAGGAAGCCCAGCGTGCAGTCAGGCACGAGAGCCCGTTCGGGCGGTAGCGGGGGGGCCACCCCGAAGTCACCTCCCATCGGAGAACAGCTGGAAGCCCGGGTTGCTCAACTCTGGTTCTGGGAAGGTTACTATGCCCGGTATGGCGTCAATCTCCAGCGTTACTACCAAGAGCCGATCCTTGTCACGGATCTGGATCTCTTTGCTTTCGACTTCAGCCCCCACCTCTCCCTGATCAAACACATTGGTGAGGTCAAATCCGGGACTGGCAAAAGCGCGGAAAAGCCGCTGGATAGGCTCGTATGGCTCCGCGGGCTGCGTGAACTCGTCGGCGCTGACGCCGCAGAACTAACGATGGCCAAAGGTGTCACCAGCCGAATTCGCGACTTGGGGCGGAGCCTGGATGTCGCGGCCCAGAGTGTCCAAGATTTTGAGCGCAGGGAAAGTAACGCCGTCGGCAAGATGGCAGATCTCGGCTCTCATGGTGTAAGCGCACTGATCCTGGAAAAGGAAGTTCGGGAAACCTGCAAGCGTGTACCGGATCTAGAGCGAGCATTCTGGTTCCTGCGTGGCGAAGTTCTTTTCCTTGACCATTTCTTGGCGATCAAGCAACTGCTCGATCTACTCCAAGGAATCAGCAAGTATTGGACCCCTCGACTCCAAGACGCGGAGGCTCGCGCCGTCAGGTGGCTGGCATCAGAAAGCGTCAGCATCCTCACCCTGAAGTTGGTTGCGGCCTCTTCGACCGCAGTCACGCTCGACAGAAACGCCTGGGACGCTCTCGTTTCAGAAAGGCTCGCAGAGGGCGCCGTCCCGATGCATCAAATGCGGAAGATCTCGGACTCGGTCGATAAGTTCGTCGCCGGCATCCTGTCTGCGGCAAGAGTTGCCCCCGAGATCCGCACCGAGGCGATCGGTGCTTTCCTGCCCGAGCCTCCTGACTATGCCGCTTCCCTAGCGGAACTCTGCTGGAGATTGAAAAGTGATGCTCCAGTCGCCCGTGTTCTTCCCCGCCAAATGGACATCTTCATCTTTGAACGTCTGACTCACCAAAGGCATATCGACGCCTCGGTTGTCGGACGCCTCGGTCTGCAAAGGGACGCGTTTGGGCGATCGCGGCGCCTGATCTCTGCCTTCTTGCGAGGGTGCGGGGCCAGTTTCGATGAACTGGAACAGGCGCTGGTCGGACCTGCCATGCCCGGAGACGAAATCAGCGTCGAAATCCATGCAGGCGAGGCAGATCCTTCAGGAACGTGATACTGGCTGGGGTGGCAGGACTCGGAGCTTCCCCGCGCGCTCAGCCAATCGGAGTCGGAGTTGTCGATTCTCCGACTCCGATTGGTGTAGGGCTCCGATCAGTGCTTCGACGTCAGTCCGTAGCTGCTGGATTTCCTCGGCATCGGCAACGCGAAGTTCCTTGAGTTTGACAACCTGCTTTCGGAGTCGCCGTTCTTGGTCGGGGGTGCCGCCTCGGGCTCGAACCCTCTCATAGAAGTCGTTCTTCAGATCGAGATGGCGTTGGGTGAGCGCATTGCGTGGAACTCCGGCTTCGATGGCGAGGGCGACGATAGTGAGTGCGCCGTTGGATTCCTCAGGAGTGCCCGCCAGGATTCGGTCTATTGCGGCCTTGATCCGGTCGCGTTCGTCGGGGGCGGGGCTCATGCGGAAGTCTCCTCGCGGGTAATACGGTTGCTGCGGTGGTGCTCGACCAGCATGCGGAGCCGGTCGGCCTGGTCTCGGATCCGGTCAGCCAGCGGCAAGGGGACCGATTCAGAGGCCGCTTGCTTCTCCAAGGACTCGGCCTGCCAGGTCATTTCGGCAGCGTGCTGATCGGTGCGAGTGATGTTGACGCAAGAGGACACACAGCGATCGAGCGACGGAGTGTCGGCGGCGGTAGTCCGGTGGCAGAGCGCCTTTTCTCGGTTGTAGACACACATCAGGTAGGCGTGAGGGTTGTCGTGAACGGCGAGGACGGGGTTCCTGAGGATGTCCTGGGCCTGGCGGGCGGTGCGGATCGAACCGGCGAAGGTCGGAACTTGGGCTGCTGCGTGGATGGCTCGGCGGGCCGCGGGACCCGACAGGCCGGCGCCTTCGGCGAGGCCCTCGTGCAGGCTCATGAGTGTGTCCGCGGTGGCCCGTGCCGTTTCGATGTCGAGGAGGGTATGGATTCCGTCGCGGCTTCGAGCGGCGTATCCCGCGCTGACGGTAGTCCGAAGATGGCCGTACTGAACGGCGAGCGCGACCAGTCCGCCGGGGCGGCGGGCGATGTGCCAGGCCAGCGTCCTCCGGAATCGCGATGTTCCGACCCTGCCGTGTAGATCGGGAGGGACAACCTCGGTTGGCAGATCGAGATGGTGCGCCAGGTCATTGGCCCAGGAGATAAAGTCCTCAATCCTGCTGTTCATCGTATGGGCGAGAAGCGAACCGGCATTATCGGGGCGGTGGTTGGGGAAGTCATGGGCGCTGGAGTCGAAGAGGAGACTCTCATTGGGGACGATCTCCTCCAGGATGCGGATGGCGTTCACCGCCGGCTCGATCGCAACCCAGGGAGCCTCTCGGAGTTCGCCTCCGGAGTGGTGGTTTCCGTTCTCGTCCCGAGCGGTCTTGTAGGTGTTGCCGAAGATGAGGTGCCGGCCGGTTGCCGGTTGGGGGCAGCAGCCGGTGCGTAGTCCGAGTACCTCGCCGGGGCGCATGCCAGTGAGGTAGGCCAGGACAATGAAGCAGGCCGTGCCCAGGTGCCGCATCAGCACGTCGGCGTCGGCGAAGTCGATGGAGTCCGCCCACCTGCGGCCGTGGACGAGCGCGGTGATGGTCGCGGGCAGCGGGCTCCGTCCCGGGTGTTGGGCCCGGTAGTCCCGCCAGGCCTTGCGACGGGTCATGTTGGACACCTGGCCGATCGAGGCGCCGGTGAGACCGGCGATGTAGCTCACCGAGGTGACGTGCTTGCCCGCGTGGATGTGCATGGGGATGGGCCCGCCGGCCGCGGCAATCTCGTGCAGATAGGCCTTCAGAGAGGCCAGTGACTCATTGGTGGCGATCGCATTCTCGGCCCGCTCGATTAGCCTATTCTTCTCCGTCCAGGCAGCCAGGATGTCGGGGGCCAGGTCATCGACTGTCCGCATGGCCCAGATCAGCAGCGGCCCCATAGTTGCCGGTGTGATCGGCTCGGCGGAGTTCTCGCCGCTGCCGTCTGTCGCAGGCGGGAGATAGTCGTCGACCCCTTCGCGTTCCCAGGGAGGTTGGGCGACGCCATGCGGAGCGATGCTGATCGTGTCGAAGACCCAAAGGCGGGTCAGCGCGGTCATACGGTGCAGGACGGTGGACCGCGAGAGTCCACGTTCGCGTACCAGATGAGCGATGTATTCGGTGTAGGTCTGGTCGTCGCAGTCTGCCACGCTCGTGATTTCCGCGGCGTGCATCCAGCGGGCGAAGTCCCGCCAGACCATGGCGACTTCGTAGATGCTTTCGGCGTTCATGCGGGTTCGCCAGGCCCCCGACCGGCCGCGCAGGAAGGAGTCCGGCAGGCTCCCGTTGATGAACGCGTGTGTGATCTGCCGCAGTTCGTGTTGGGTGGTTCGGGGGAACTTGGCCCAGTGGATGCTCTTGCGCTCGACGCTCGGGTTGGCGTTCAGCGGAGCCAGGGACCATGTCGCGTCGCCATAGCAGGACATGGGCTCGTCGGGGCTGACGACGAGCGCGGCGTCGATGACCAGGGTCTGTGCCGTGGGCCGGGAGTGTCCAGCGGCGAGGAGGATTGTCACGCGTCGTAGTGTCCGTTCAGAAGGTGGTCGATGATCCCTCGGTCCTCGGCTGTGACGCCAGCCAGTGCCTGCTGCCAAACGGGCTCGCCGAGCCTGGCTTTGAGGTCTTCGAGACGGGCGTGCGCGTCGTGCCAGTCAGCGTCCCAGAGATCGGGGGCGAGGACGTCCCGCAGGCTTTTGAGGCTGCGGTGCAAGTGGGCCAGGCGGGGATGGTGAACGGGGGTGACACGGGCGTTCGGACAGGCGGTGCAGAGCAGGAACGACGCGCGGCAGCCGGTTCCGACCGGGGTGAACGGGCTGTTGCCGTAGTCGGTGCAGTCGGTTGTGGCCGTTTCGAGGGCGTCCGGTGCAGGTCCATCGCTGAGCCGGGCCCGCAGGACCGTGTTGCGTGCCTGATCGAGGGCCTCGCTGATGCCCGCGGCGATCACTGGGATCGCCGCTTCCTGGACCTGGGGCTCAGGTAGCACGTAGACACCGTCGTGCGTGTCCTGGGAGTTCTGGCCTGGTTCACGTCGGTGCAGGGCGTTGACGGTCTTGCGGAGACGTCTCATCGGTGAGCCGGGCAAACCGGTCTTGCGGGCCCAGTCGCTGGCCGCCGCGTCGTGCAGTCCGATGCCGAACATCTCGACCCACAGGTTCTCCGGGACGGTGCGGTCCCTGGGGTAGTTCTCGCGCCATATCAGGAGTCGGTCCACGTCGGGATCAAGCTCGGCGACGGCTTGCCGGGCCGGTGCCGTGGCTTGTAGAGCCTTGGTGATCAGTCGGCCCGGGGAGTCGGGCCCGAAGTCGGTGAGGTTCCTGGTCTCGAAGTGTCGGCCAGCGCCTCGGCGGGCCTTCTCCAGCTCCAGGCGATAGACGGGAATCCCGTTCTCACCGGAGCTCGGCGTCGCGCGTGGGACACGCAACTTGGAGACAGTGGTCGCGTTGAGGCCTTGCTCGGCGGACAGCAACACCGCCAGGGCGACGGCCTCCATCCGGTTCAGGAAGAGCCGCCGCCAGGTGTGCAGTGCATTCTCCCCGCCCAGGGCGACGCTGTAGCGGTTGATGACCCGGACTCGGCCGTCGGTTCCCTGATAGCGCGGGACGTTGCCGGTGCGGGCCAGAGTGTCCAGCGCCTCGCCGATCAGATGCTCACGGGTGTCCGGCACGACCGCCCCGGCCCTCCACTTCTGCAGGAGCACGGTGTTCTCGCTGATCCGCAGGTGAGCGGTGCGGAACATCCGCTGTGCCGTGGTGCGGACCTGGGTGAACTCGTCGGGTGGCAAGGCCGTCTCGGTCTTCTTTACTAGGGGGACGCGTTTCGCCATCACCTCTATGAGCGGCCCGGTCACTCGTGCGTCCCTCTGGAGGAAGGCCGCGACGCGGGTGATCTGAGCGCGGCCGGAGGCGTTTTGAGAACGGCTGAGCCGCCAGCGGTTCCAAAGGCCCGCTGTCAGGTCGGGGATGTCGGTGGGTGGGGTTTCCTCCATGGCGAGGAATCGCGCGAAGGTCTGCAACTGCCGCCAGGTGGCCAGACTCGCCGACAGGGCGTTCCAGCCTCCTCCCGGCTCGCAGCGTGCGGCGAACAGCACCGCCCACGACCGCTGCATAGGTGTCGGGACCGGGAGTTCGGCGAAGTCGTAACTCCGCATGGCGCCATCGCGGTCACGGTGGCGGACCAGAACAAGGCCTGGCTCCAGAACCAGTGGCCGGCGGTGGGGCTGCGGCGGCAGGGCTGCGGAACGGCCTCGTCGGCTCATGCACTCACCAACTGCTCGTCGAGGTCCTGAATGCCCTCGCTCTCGCGCGCGATGCGCGCGAACGTGCTGTTCAGTCGTTCTTCCGACAGCCTCGTAGCTAGGCTTGCGTCGGGAATCTGGTCAACCAGCAAAGATCGCAGCTGAAGGTCGGCGACGGGCGCGAGGTAGATCTTCCTCGTCGTAGTCAGCTCGGCATGACCGAGCAGGTCCTTGACCATATTCCAGGGATCGCCATAAAGCAGCCGGAAGTCTCTCCGTTCCTCCGGTGTGAGGCCCATCCGCTGGTCCACGAGGTGGTTGAGGACGACGAGCATGTAAAGCGCGAAGCTGTGCCTGGCCATGTGGGGGGTGGCAAACGGTGGATCCGAGAGGATGCCCGACAGGACGTCCTCGCAACGGTCCGAACCTGCTCTGAAGACGTTCTCCCAGGAGTCCGGGTGGAACGGGAGCCCGCTCTCGTTGAGCCAGAGCCACAACGGCTCCGGCCCTAGCGGTCCTTCCGTGAAGAAGGTCATCCGCTCTTCGACCGTTGCCTCGTTCAGCGGGGTCTGTCCGACCACGCCGTCCTGGTCCCGCCAGTGCAGCACCCGCTTCAGGCGACCGGTCTCATGGGTGACCAGGCGCCACTCGGGCAGGCGTTCATACCGGCCCTTGATCTGTGCCCGGCGGACTAGCCTCGCCCGGGTCGACTCCGTGTATCCCTCGATCTCGCCAACCACGACCGCCGAGGTGTAAAACGTCCGAGCCTTCTTCGACTTCGTCACCGCCCGTGCCAAACGGCCGGTGTAGTAACGGCCGCCTTCCAGACGCGTGCGGGGAATCTCGATCGTCAGCAGCGAAGCCCCCTCCGTCCTCCGCACCCCCGAGGAGAAGAGCAAGCTCGCGTAGGCAGCGTTCCTATCAGACAAGCGCCCCTGCCAGCTCGGATCGGGCAGCCCTTCGGCCGTATGCCCACGGAGTCCGACATCGACCCACAGACGAAACGCCCGCGGAGTCAGCCACCTGACATTGCTCATCCGGGCGTGCTCGGCGCGGCCCGCCGGCACCGAGACGATGTCGCCGTACCGATTCCGGACGGACTTCATCTCGACCGGGTTCGTTCCTGTGTGCTCGTGGTCGACGGCCCACGTGTAGAGACGCGTCAGCGCGGCCAAGCACCGATTCCAACGGTCGCCCCCGACTCTCCGAGGATTGCGCGGCGACCTCGTGCGCCAGTCTTCGAAGTCCCACAAGTCGTCAGACGTCGCCTCGTTCCAGGTGCGGCCGCGGGCCCAAAGAAAGTCGAAGAACAGGCAGTAGTCGTCCGTGTAGTTGCGCTTCGTCTCTCGCTCAAGCCGAGCAAACGATGTACGACACAGGAAGTGACTCAGCACCGGATCAATTTGATAGTCCGGCGACAGCAGGATCGGATCGCCAGGGTGGATTCCGGTATGGACCTCACGTTGCCCGAGGTCTCCCCAACCTGCCAACACTGGGACTCGGTCCGACGTGATCACTCGTCTCGTCGGAACCCAGTACCTTCGCCACCCCGCCACAGCACCACCTTGCTAGATCAGCTTCAACACGCTGATCCAACAGGGAACAGGCCGCACATCGCGAACACCCAGCCCGGCGGCGGCCACCCGGTGGCCCACCGGGCCACCGGCACCGGCCGCACGACCACCAGGAAGAGCACCGCCGCGACAAGCACACCCAGCCACCCCCGGTACGGTGCTCTGCGCGCCCCGAGCAGCACGAGCCCAGTGAGCAGCGCGAGGGCCAGCCCGCCCCACCATCCGCCTGGCCAGGCCAGCTGGGCACCCGGCAGCTCCCCGCCCGCGCGGGCCACCCCGGCGATCCACCCGGCCGGCCACCCCGCCACCCACGCCGTCGCCACCGCGGCCGGCTCCCACACCTGCGCCAGGGCGAGCGCGGCGAAGCCGAGCACCGTAGCGGGCGCGACCGCCAGTTCGGCGAAGAGGTTCGCCGGGATCGCGACCAGACTCACCCGGGCGGCGAAGACCACGACGACCGGCGCGCACACCGCCTGCGCCGCGAGGGCCGCCGCCAGCGCCTCCGCGAGCCGCCCCGGCACCCGGCGCCGCCGCAGCGCCTCGCTCCACCGTGGAGCGACCGTCAGCAGGGCCCCGGTCGCCAGGACCGAGAGCAGGAACCCGTAACTCCGCGCCAGCCAGGGGTCGTAGAGCACCAGGAGCAGGACGGCGGCGGCCAGCGCGGGGATCAGCGATCTCCGCCGCCCTGTACCGATCGCCAGGAGGACGACGAGCCCGCAGGCCGCTGCGCGCAGCACGCTCGGATCGGGCCGGCACACGACCACGAAGGCCAGCGTCAGCGCTCCCCCGGCCACCGCGGTCGCCCGCAGTGAGAGCCCGAGCCGGGGCGCGAGCCCGCCCCGCTCCACCTGGTGCGCCCTTCCGGGACGCCCGATGAGCAGGAGCAGGACGACGGAGAGGTTGCTGCCGGAGACCGCGAGGAGATGGGTGAGGTCGGTGGCCTCGAAGGCGTCGCGCAGTTCGGGTCCGATCCTGGAGGTGTCCCCGACGACAAGGCCCGGCAGCAGGGCACGCGCGTCCGGGGCGAGCCCCTCGGTCGCCCTCCGCAGCCCGGCGCGCAGCTCGCCCGCCGAGCGCTGCGGCGCGCTCGGCTGCCCGACGACCCGTGGCGGTCCCGCTCCGTCGACCTTGACCACCGCGGCGAACGGCTCACCAGAGCGCAGCGGCGGCGCCAGCCGGGCTCCGACGCTCAGCCGGGTCGAAGGAAGGAGCCGCAACCACGCCTCCCGCCCCTCCCCCGGCGGCACGACCAGCAGCACCGGCGCTCGCGTCCGGTGCGCCGCACCGTCCGTCCGCTCGACGCGGGTCACCTCGCCGTCGAGGACGACCGAGACCGGCGCCATGGCGTTGCCCCGCACCCGGGGCCGGGTGAGCCGCGGGTCGGAGATGACGGTGACCTCCAGCTGCGCCCGGACGTACTCCCGCGCCAGAGCCGGTACGGGACCGCGCCGCAGATCCGCCGTGTGCAGGCCCGCCGAGACCGCCCCGGCCGCGGCGCAGAGCAGGACCCCCGCACACGCGGTCGTCCGCAACCTCCACCCGGACGTCGCCGGGGCCGCCTCCCGCGCGTCCGGCTCCCCTCCCGCGCCGTCGAACCGCCGGGCCAGGACCGGAGCGAGCAGGACGGCCGCCCCCACCAGGCAGACGGTGACACCGGCCACCGTCCACCACCCGGTGACGCCCACCGCACAGGCCGCTGCCGCCCAGGCCGCCAGCGCCAGGGGAACGAGCCGCAGATCGACCGGCCCCTCCGCCGCTGCCTCCCGGTTCACGGCCGGACCAGCGGTTCGAGGTCGGCGAACCGCCGCTCGCCGATTTATCCGAACCACTGTCAGACCCGGGTCCTAGACTTGAGTTAGAAGCGTCGGAAGGGGCGTGGACGGGGCGGTCACAGCGGTATTGCCCCGAGTCGCCCGGAGTAGAAGCAGGTGATGCGTGCAGATTCGTGCCGAGCGGCAGAACAACCCTGTAGCTGATGAGGTAAGTGCCCTCGTAGCGGTCACCCGGCCGATCATCGCGGGGATCTATCACTCGATCAGCCAGGACACCCTGAGCGGCGTCGGGCCCCGTGAGGGCATAAAGCTGAAGCTCCTGGGCAAGATCAGGAGCCAGGGCGACGGCGATACCGGCATCGCGTTTGAATACGCCGTCCATGATGCGGTCGTCAGCGGCGTCCCCATCGTCGTTGAACGAGTGGCCGACGCGCTGGCGCAGTGCAAGATCAACAAGGGCGACCCCTCGTCGATCCTGTTCGCCATCGAGAAGAGCGGGTCTCAGCAGCTGATCTCCACAGAGATCGACCTCATCACGACCGATTCGAGGGTTCTGTCCGGAGAACGCGGGCAGCCGGTCAAGCTGAAGGCACATCTCAACCGGCTCGCCGCTGCTTTCCGGCGCCCCAGCACCCGCGCGCAGCTGCCTCAGAGCATCAGGGGCCTGTGGAAGGCGGACCTCTTCCTGGGGTCCACCGAGCCCGACCACTGGGTGGGCACCACGGTCAAGATCAACCGGTCGCACCTCGAAGCGGCCAGGGGGCTGCGCGTCGCCATCGTTCCCAGCAAGTCGGGAGCCTCTGACGCGATCAAGAAGGACGAACAGAAGAACCTGATCGTCTGCCCGATGCCGCACGACGGCAGCTTCATGCAGGTCTTCTATGAGGGGTGGCGGATCGTGCAGGCCCTCTGTGAAACCGACTTCAAGATGCCCAAGGAAGTGGATCTCCCCAGCCCCATCGACCGGGAGGTCGCCCGCGTCTATATCGAGCGGCGAGAGTTCCCCGTCCCCGACGTTCTGGATGCCACCAAGAAGTTCGCGCAGCCGGAGCTTCTTGTTGCCGACGAGTCCCCAGCCTCCAACGTTGCGTTCGGGGCAGAAGCAGAGCCGGAAACCTCCACGATCATCACGCCGTTCCCGCGGATGAACAGCTAACACCGAGCTGTCCCGCGGGCCGGACACAGCTCGCGGGACAGCCTGCCGTCAGATCCGTCGTCCGATTGACGAGCCGAAACGCGGCATCCCGAGATCGGTCCGGCCGTGTTTCTGGGCGAGGTCACGCATCGTCTTGAGCTTGCCTTCAGCAGCAGCGAGCGTGGCTTCGAGGCCGGCGACTTCACCGCGCCAACCGCGAGCGTGCGCTTCATCGAGCCGGGCATGAAGATTGACGATGATCTCCTCCATCCTGTCCTGCTGATCGGGATCCGGCCGGAGGGCAGGGCAGCGGACGCAGGCGTGCTCGTGGACGCAAGGGGTGCCGTAGTCCCGGGTGCAGACGCCGAGCGCGACCTTGCGGAGCTCGAAGTGGGTGATGAACTCGTCCCACTCCTCCCTGGTGAGGTCGTGGTACTCCTCGCTGGGGCGGAGTTGCCGGCGGCGGGCGATGTAGGCCCGGTGGTGGGAGATGACGTCCTCGGGGTAGATCGCGGCGTATCCCATGGTGGTGTTCACGTCCTCGTGCCCGAGGATCTTCGCGGTGATATGCGGCGGCAGGCCAGCCTGCAGTGCGTCGGTCGCGAAGATTCTGCGGAAGTCGTGGGGCGTGAGGTCCAGTGCCTGACCGGTCTGGTCCGTGAGCCCGGCCCGTTCCAGTGCCTCGCGTAGGACGCTCGCGATGAACGCGGGCGGGATCACCGTCGGGATGAAGCCGCGGCGCCGTTGAAAGAGGAACGGCAGGCGCGGGCTGTGGAGTCCTTCGTGCGGGTCGTAGCGGGAGATCAGTGGCAACGATCCATTCGTGTCGCGGGCGCGTTGGATGACGGCGGTCAGCACCTCGCCGAGTTCGGGAGAGACCAGTAGCAGACGCTCGCGATCCGTCTTGGACGGCGTGACCTGGAGCATGGGGACGACTTCACCGGTGCTGGGCAGGGTGTAGGCGATGAAGCTGTAGTGGGTGAGTTCGAGGACTTCCTCGATGCGCATGCCGGTGTGTCGCAGGGTCTCGACCGATGCCCAGGCCCAGAACGAGCGCTCGTCCTCGCGGGTGAGGTCACGTTGCTCGCCGGTCTCCGGGTGGATGACGGCGATCCGCCGACGGTCGGACTGGCGGCCGGCATGACGCTTCCAGCGCTCGCCGGCGATGTCGACTCCTTCGCCGAAGTCGACTGCCGCCGTGCGCTCGAAGAGGTCCTGGGTTTCCCTGCGCCAGCGCTCGACGGCGGCAACCAGAGTCGGCAGCAGGGGTGCCCTGGTTCTTGTGCGCTGGTGCATGCGTGCCACCGCGCTCTTGCGTTCCTTCGCGATCTGGGTGGCCGACAACGGGATGGGGTTCGGGGCAACCCATGGACCCCATCGGGTCGGCTCGTGCACCGCCCACTGTGCAAGGTCGATGTAGAAGGCCCGGACGAGGAGAAGGATCGGCTGGATCTGCAAACGCTCCTTGCCGACCCGGCCGGGGCTGTGCCGGATGGTCCGCAAGCGCTCCTTCCAGGCTGTGATCATCTGCTGGTCGAGCTTCAGCGTGTTGATTCCGGGGTGGTGGTCCTCCAGGTCCTTCCAGAACAGCTGGCAGAGATTCTGCGTCACCCGCCGCAGGCTGGAGTAGTCCAGGTCAGCGGACCGCACGGTCAGATAGTCGACGAGTAGATCGCGCACGGGTCTGCAACTGATCTTGTAGTAGTCGACCATCTCCGGGACGGTGAGCTGTCCCTTGACCGTGAGCGCGCGGAGTCGATCGGGGGCGTGTTCGCCGAACGTTCCCAACTCGAAGAGCACGGTGTAGAAGGCTCGGTCGTACTTCCCGCCGTTCCCGGGCAGGACGCGGTCGTAGACCTCGACGTACTCAAGGCAGTCCCCGATCGTGATGTCGCTGATCGACCCGCCCTTGGTCATCATGATCCGCGCGATGGTCTTGATCACCCGCGCTCGGGTGCGCTGGGCATCCCGGCCTGTCGCATCCAGGTGGGCAACGAGTCGGGCATACCCGTCGGGGTCGAAGGTCGCTGGGACGCGTGACAGCACGTAGTTGAACCGCTGGCGCAGAACCCATTCCAGCGACGGGTGGAAGGCCTGGGCCTGGATCAGCCAGCACATCGCCGAGCGGGCCTCGGGTTCGTCGTGGTTGACCCACTCGCCGCGGTCCTTGCGCCAGGCGAGGAACCTGATCGCCCAGTCGGCGTCTTCCTCCTCCAGGCCGCTGGCCAGCCACCGTTCCTGCCACGTCTCACCAGGCCACTGCGAGAACCAACCCAGCAGCTTCGGCGTCGCCCGCCGGAGCCGCGCGAGCTGCCGGTAGTCGAAGCGGTAGGCCTCCGAGGCAGCGAGCACCCGCTCATGGAGCTCACCCGAACCGAGCTGGGTGTGCGGCCAGGATGTCGGCCGCGGTCGGGCCGGTGGGATGTTCCACTGCCTGATGGCAGGGCGCCCGCGGCCGTCGACCTCCGGTTCCGGTGCGAGCTGCGGCGGCACCATGGTCCGGTTGGATCGCATCACGCCCACGGGCCGGTCCCTCCCAGGAGCGTCTTCAGGACCTCGGGGCGGTAGCCCTCCGCCGGCGCCTTGGGCGGGGCGATGGGCCGGGCCGGGGCATCGTAGTGTGCCCGCATCCGCTCAATCACGTCCTCGTCCCGGGGCTCTGTGTAGATCTGCGTGGTGGTGATCTGTGCGTGTCCGAGCACCCACTGAATGTCGGTCAAGTTCAGCTTCGGATCGTCGACCATTCGGTGGGCCGCGGCATGCCGCAGGTCGTGAAGGCTCCAGTTCGCGCCCAGCGAGCCGTTGGCGCGGGTGAAAACCATCCGGGCCGCGTCGTAGGTCAGCGGCTTCCACGGGCGACGCAGGGTCACCCAGAGCGGGGCTCCAGGCCCGCGCGGAGCGTCGGCGGCCAGCTCGTGGCGGTAGAGCTTGAGCCAGACGAAGGCGTCCGTGGAGGCGGGCAGCCATTGAAGGGCCCGCGTGCCCTTGCGGATGACGCCGATGAGCTGCTGCCCGGTGTTCAGCCGCTCGTTGGTGACACCGATCAGTTCCGATGCCCTCGCGCCGGTGGAGATGAAGAACGCCATCAGGGCCCGGTCCCGGTTGGAGCGCAATGCGGCGAAGACCTGGTCGAAGAGCCGGTCGGGGATGTTGCGGGGGGTTCGGTTCGGGCGGCGCTGGCGCAGCGGTGCCCTCCGGTGCCGCTTGAAGGTGTCCATCGGGTTGTGGTGGGCGTGCACCCGGCCGCCATCGGCAGACTTCACCGCTGGAACCGGGTTGGCCAGGGGGCCATCACCCGTCGACAGGTGATAGTCGTAGAACTCCCGGAGCACCGCGAGGTTGTGGTCGATCGTGGCGGGCGCGTAGTTCGTGTTCAGGTAGCGCTTGGCCGTCACCGGATTCGTCTGGCCGGCCCGCTTGTTCGGCCGCCCCGGCTTCGCCGCCTCACGCAGCCACAACACGAAGTCGGTGACGTCCGTCCGCGTGGCTCTGCCCCACGGCACGTCGACCGCGTCAAGGAAACGCAGCCACCGCAGCAGAGCCAGTCCGTAAGAACGGAGGCTGTGCGGACTGAAGTCGCTGGCGACCAGCTCGCGGAAGTAGTCGCTGACCGGACGTACCTCGCTGCCGTCGACGTCGAGCAGCTGATACGGCACCGGCCCGTCGACGACAGCGACCAGGCGGCCGATCTGCCGTACGCGGAGCGACCGTACGTCGCGCATCACAGTGGTCAAGAAGCCCTCCCATAGGTCCCAAGGGGATTGGGACGCTAACGAGGGCGACACAGGCCACGATGTCACTCGGTCAGGACACACCGCCTAGTTCGGTCAACACGACGCCGTTGACCTCCCGCAGCTCGGCCACCGACCGGAAGCCGCCTCGCTCCGCGCGATGGTCGACGATGTGCTGCGCGAGGACAGGACCGACGCCCGGCAGCGTGTCGAGCTGTTCGACGGTGGCCGCGTTGAGACTCACCGGCATCCCAGGCCCCCCGGTCCCGGCACCGGCACCGCCGGCCGGCAACCCCGGCAACCCGACCAGGACCTGTTCGCCGTCCATGAGGACGCGGGCCCGGTTGATTCCGGTGAGATCGGCCCCGGGTTTCGCCCCGCCCGCGGCCCGCAGGGCGTCCGCCACCCGCGAGCCCGCGGGCAGGGTCAGCACTCCGGGCCTGCGCACCTTGCCGCCGACGTCGACCACCACCTTCTGCCCACCCGGCCCGGCCCCCGGGGCTCGCTCGCTCCCCGGCCCGGCCCGCACCACGGGTGAGACGGGCGTGGCCGCCGCGGGGGCGGCACGGACGATCTCAGGGGCACGTACCGCCTCCGGCCGCCCCGTCCAGAAGTACCCGCCCGCGAGGCCCGCGGCCAGAAGCAGGACCACGCTCAACGCGGCCAGCGCCCGAGGCTCGAGCCCGCACCGCGTCTGCACCCACAGCGGAGTCCGCTCCCGTAACGCCGCCGCCAGCCGCCCCCGGGGCCGTACCGGAGAACCACGCTCCTGCACCGCCTGAGCCTCAGCCGCTTCCGGCGTCCCGGACCCCACCGGCGGCACCGGCGTCGGCGGCGGCGCCGGTGGGAACAGGGCGTCCCCCCGCAGCCGCACGCCGGCCGTGGACACCTCCGAGACCCGGCGCACCCGGGCGCGCCTCCGGGCCCGGCCAGGAGGCGCGCCACGCCCTCCCGGGCCGCTGCGCCCGTCCGAACCCGGTGCCCTGCCGGGCCCGCTCGTCGGAGCCCCCGGCCTGGCCGAGACTCCGGTGGTGATCGATGCGATACGTGTACGAAGAGCCATGCTCGTGACGGTAGAGATCGCGACGGCCCCGTGCGGGACTCACCCAAGTCCCGTGGAAAAGACTTCGGTTGTGGATATCTCCGTCACTCTCACGGGGGACGGGGCAGCTCAGCGAGGTGAGACGACGACCGCGAGAAGCCCCGGGCCGGTGTGCGCGCCGATGACCGCCCCCACCTCGCTGACGTGGAGTTCCTCGATGCCGGGGATCCGGCCCCTGAGCCGGTCGGCGAGCACGGCGGCCCTCTCCGGTGCGGAGAGGTGGTGCACGGCGATGTCGACGGCGCCGGAGCCGGCCCGCTCCACGGCGATCTCCTCCAGGCGCGCGATGGCCTTCGAGGCCGTCCGCACCTTCTCCCGCAGCTCGATCCGCCCGCCGTCGAGTTCGAGCAGGGGCTTCACCGCGAGCGCGGAGCCGAGGAGCGCCTGCGCGGCGCCGATGCGCCCGCCTCGGCGCAGATAGTCGAGCGTGTCGACGTAGAAGTAGGCGGAGGTTCCCGCGACGCGCTTCTCGGCCGCCGCGACCACCTCGTCGAGGGAGCCGTCGGCCTCCGCGACCTCCGCCGCCGCCAGGGCGCAGAAGCCAAGCGCCATGCCGACCATGCGGGTGTCCACCACGCGCACCGGCACGGGGGCGTCCTTCGCCGCGAGTACGGCGGCGTCGTACGTCCCGGAGACCTCGGCGGACAGATGGAGCGAGACGACACCCCGCGCCCCCGCCTCCGCCGCGTCGCGGTAGGCGGCTGCGAAGACCTCGGGGCTCGGCCGGGAGGTGGTGACGGACCGCCGCTTCTGCAGGGCCTCCGCGAGGGACCGGGCCGAGATCTCGGTGCCCTCCTCCAGTGCGCGATCGCCGATGACGACGGTCAGCGGAACCGTCGTGATGGCGTGCCGCTCCCTCGTCCGGGATGGCAGGTAGGCCGTGGAATCGGTGACGATCGCGACATGCCGGGACATGAGCGGGAGGTTACCCGCCGGAGCTACGGCGCGGCAGCCCGGCCCCCCGCCGAACGTCCTCCGGCGTCCCCGGCGTCCCCAGGCATTCCCTCCGGCACCACGGGGCAGCCCGCGTCAGATCAGGTCGTGGTCTCCGGGCGGGTCGACTTCTCCCACGGGTAGGCGGTTCGACGGGGGTCACGTGCCGTGATCGCGGGCGTCTCGTCTTCGGCCGTCGGACTCGGCGCCGCAGGACTACCCCACGTTCCCGCCTGCCCCGCCGCGGGACTCCCCCACGCTTCCGGCGCAGCGCCCTGCTCCGGGGCGGCGTCCGGGGTGTCCCAGTGCCGCAGGGCGCCCGCCTCGACGTCGATCTGGGCGCTCAGCGACGACAGGTCGTCCTCGGCGAACCTCAGGGCCCGGTCCCGAGCGGCCCGGCGCAGCGCGTCGGCCGACCCCGTGATCTGCTCCGTCCGCCGCGTGAACTCGGAGAGCTGTCCGGCCACCCACGCCTTGTCGGGCTCGCGCTCCATGCGCTTGAGGTCCTCGTCCAGTTCGAGCCCGTGCGCGCTGAGCCGGTGGAACAGGTCGAGTGACTCCTTCAGCGAGGCGTCCTCGCCGACACCCGCCTGGAGCGCTTCCTGCGTGGCCCTCATCGAGGTCCGCAGCGAGAGCCGCAGCCGGGCCAGCTCGCCCGCGGCCCCGGCCTGGCCGAAGCTCTTGGCCCGCAGCGTGGTGTCCTCCACCGTGCGCCGGGCCTGGTCCAGGGTGCGGTCCACGCCGCGCTTGGCGGCCTTGGCCACCTTCACGGTGGTGTAGACCCCGAGCGCCACGAAGGCCAAGAAGAGCAGCGCCATGATCGTGATAATCGCGGCTTCCATGTCCGCCCCTCCGGCATCCGTCGAGTCCCCACGACTGTGGTTCCTCCACGGTAAACGGAACGGGCAGGCCACGGGTTCCATCGGAACCCCCAACCTGCCCGTAGGGGAAACCCCTATGTGCCCGTCAGACGACCATGTGCTGTCAGGCGACGATGTTGACCAGCTTCGGCGCACGCACGATCACCTTGCGGATCTCCGCGCCGCCCAGCGCCCCGACCACGTGCGGGTCGGCCAGCGCCAGCGCCTCCAGCTGCGCGTCCGTGATCGACGGGGAGACCTCCAGGCGGGCCTTGACCTTGCCCTTGATCTGCACGACGCAGGTCACGGTCTCGTCGACGACGTACGCCGGGTCGGCGACCGGGAAGCCCTGGTGGACGACCGAGTCGGTGTGGCCCAGCCTGCGCCACAGCTCCTCGGCGATGTGCGGGGCCAGCGGGGCGACCAGCAGCACCAGCTGCTCGGCGACCGGCCGGGACAGCGCGCCACCGGTCTTCGTCAGGTGGTTGTTCAGCTCGGTGACCTTGGCGATGGCGGTGTTGAAGCGCATGGCCGCCATGTCCTGCGCGACTCCGTCGATCGCCTTGTGCAGGGCACGCAGCGTGTCCTCGTCGGCCGCGGTGTCGACGACGGTGACCTCGCCGGTCGACTCGTCGACGATGTTGCGCCACAGGCGCTGCAGCAGCCGGTACTGGCCGACCACGGCGCGCGTGTCCCAGGGACGCGAGACGTCCAGCGGGCCCATCGCCATCTCGTACAGGCGCAGGGTGTCGGCGCCGTACTCGGAGCAGATCTCGTCCGGCGTCACCGCGTTCTTCAGGGACTTGCCCATCTTGCCCAGAACGCGGCTGACCTTCTCGCCCTCGTACCAGAAGGCGCCGTCCCGCTCCTCGACCTCGGCCGCCGGCACGGCGATGCCGCGGGCGTCCCGGTAGACGAAGGCCTGGATCATGCCCTGGTTGTAGAGCTTGTGGAACGGCTCGGCCGAGGAGATGTGGCCCAGGTCGAACAGCATCTTGGACCAGAAGCGCGCGTACAGCAGGTGCAGCACGGCGTGCTCGGCGCCGCCGACGTACAGGTCGACGCCACCGGTCGGCATGCCCTCGCGCGGGCCCATCCAGTACTGCTCGACGGCGGGGTCGACCAGCTTCTCGGAGTTGTGCGGGTCCAGGTAGCGCAGTTCGTACCAGCAGGAGCCGGCCCAGTTGGGCATGGTGTTGGTCTCGCGGCGGTAGCTCCGCGGACCGGCGCCGTCGCCCAGGTCCAGGGTGACGTTGACCCAGTCCTCGTTGCGGGACAGCGGGGTCTCCGGCTGGGTGTTCGCGTCGTCCGGGTCGAAGGTGCGCGGCGAGTAGTCCTCGACCTCCGGCAGCTCCAGCGGCAGCATCGACTCGGGCAGCGAGTGGGCGACGCCGTCCTCGTCGTAGACGATCGGGAAGGGCTCGCCCCAGTACCGCTGGCGGCTGAACAGCCAGTCGCGCAGCCGGAAGTTGACGGTGCCCTCGCCGATGCCGCGGTCGGCCAGCCAGGAGGTGATCTTCTCCTTGGCGTCGACGACACCCAGGCCGTCCAGCGAGATCTCGTCGTTGGCGGAGTTGACCAGCTTCGCCTCGTAAGAGGCGAAGGCGTCGTCCCAGACCGACGGATCCGTGCCGCGGTCGTCCGACGGCTCGACGACGCAGCGCATCGGCAGCTCGAAGGCGCGCGCGAAGGCGAAGTCGCGGGCGTCGTGCGCCGGGACGGCCATAATCGCGCCGGTGCCGTAGCCCATCAGGACGTAGTCGGCGATGAAGACGGGGACCTGCTCGCCGCTGACCGGGTTGGTCGCGTACGCGCCGGTGAAGACGCCGGTCTTGTCCTTGGCCTCGGCCTGCCGCTCGACGTCGGACTTGGAGGCGGCCTGCTTGCGGTAGGCGTCGACGGCCTCGGACGGGGTGGCGTGCCCGCCGGTCCACACGTCGTGGGTGCCCTCGGGCCAGACGGCCGGGACGATCTTCTCGATCAGCTCGTGCTCGGGCGCCAGGACCATGTAGGTGGCGCCGAACAGCGTGTCCTGGCGGGTGGTGAAGACCGTGATCGCGCCGGTGTCGCCGACCTGGAAGTCGACACGGGCGCCCTCGGAGCGCCCGATCCAGTTCCGCTGCTGCAGCTTGATGGCCTCGGGCCAGTCCAGCGCGTCCAGGTCGTCCAGCAGGCGGTCCGCGTAGGCGGTGATCCGCATGTTCCACTGGCGCAGCTTGGACTTGAAGACGGGGAAGTTGCCGCGCTCGGAGCGACCGTCGGCGGTGACCTCCTCGTTGGCCAGGACCGTGCCGAGGCCGGGGCACCAGTTGACGGGCGCGTCGGAGGCGTACGCCAGGCGGTACTCGCTCAGGACGTCGGAGCGCTCGGCGGCGGTCAGCTCGCTCCACGCGCGCGTGCCGGGGACCTCGCGCGTGCCGTTCTCGAACTGCTCGATCAGCTCGGCGATCGGACGGGCCTTGCCGGCCTCACCGTCGTACCAGGAGTTGAAGATCTGCAGGAAGATCCACTGGGTCCACTTGTAGTACTCCGGGTCGATCGTGGCGAACGACCGGCGCTTGTCGTGGCCCAGGCCCAGCCGGCGCAGCTGGACCTTCATGTTCTCCATGTTGGCCTCGGTGGACACGCGCGGGTGCGTGCCCGTCTGCACGGCGTACTGTTCGGCCGGCAGGCCGAAGGCGTCGAAGCCCAGGGTGTGCAGCACGTTGTGGCCGGTCATACGCGCGTGGCGGGCGTAGACGTCCGTGGCGATGTAGCCCAGCGGGTGGCCGACGTGCAGGCCCGCACCCGAGGGGTACGGGAACATGTCCATGATGAACTTCTTGGGCCGGGCGGCGACGGCGGGGTCGCCCGCCAGGTCACCGGAGGGATTCGGTGCCTCGTACGTGCCCTCGGCGTCCCAGAAGTCCTGCCAGCGTGCCTCGATGTCAGCGGCCATGGCCGACGTGTAGCGATGCGGGGCCGCCGTCTCGGCGGTCGTATTGATCTCGGTCATGGTCCTTGAAGCTCCATCGATCGTCTCTGCCCACTGCCACGAACTGCCGCGAAATGAAAAAGCCCCTCGCACAGGAGGGGAAGCCGCGCCGACTCCGGCGGGATGACGGTCGACGGAACGACAGTCATGCGCCGGGACTGTTCAGCGCGGCTCGGTAAGCAGGAGGCGTACGGCACGCATGGCGCCAGGGTACCGCAGCGCCCGCACGGGCCGCACCGGCGTTCCATGCGTGGACACGCGAAGAAGCGGGCCACCCGATCCGGGTGACCCGCTTCTTTTCTGTGGAGCTAAGGAGAATTGAACTCCTGACCTCCTGCATGCCATGCAGGCGCTCTACCAACTGAGCTATAGCCCCTCGTTGTTTCCCGTCTCCGTTTTGGTTTCCCTCGCGGCGACAGACAGAACATTAACCGGCTCCCCGGCAGATCTCCAAATCGATTCTCCGACCCCCTCCGACCTGCCGGGTAGGGTCGCCGACTGTGTCCGTCTCCGTGCTCTCCAAAACCCGCGCCCGGCCGTGGCCCCTGGCCACCGCCGCGGCGGTCTGTCTGCTCTCGTTCGCGGCCTTCTGGGTGGCGCAACGCCTCGCCCACGTGAACATGCTCGACGTGATGGTCTACCGGGCCGAGGGCGAGACCGTACGGGCCGGCGGAGACCTCTACGCGATGCGCGCCACCTCGGCGAACCTCGCCATGACCTATCCGCCCTTCGCGGCCCTGCTGTTCGTCCCGCTGACCCTGGTGAGCGTCCCCGTGATGCGGACGCTCGCGACCGCGGGGAACCTGCTCCTGGTGATCGCCCTGGTCCAGCTGTCGCTCCAGCTGGTCCGGCCGGCACTGTCCCGGACGGACCTGTGGCGCACGACACTGTGGGTCGCCGCGGCCGTGGTCTGGTGCGAGCCGGTGTGGACGACGCTGCGGTACGGCCAGATCAACCTGCTCATAGCGGTGGCGGTCCTCTGGGACCTCACCCGCCGCGAGGGCAGCCGCTGGGCCGGCCTGGGCATCGGTCTCGCGACAGCGGTGAAGCTCACACCGGGACTCTTCGTGGTCCTTCTGCTCGCCACGGGTCTGCTGCTGTGGCGCCGGGACCGGGTGTGGAACCAGTGGCTGCGTACGGGAGTGACGGCGACCGGGGTGTTCCTGGCGACGACGCTGGCCGTGGCGCTGGCCCTGCCGGCGGACTCGAAGAAGTTCTGGACGGAGACGCTCTTCGCGACCGGCCGGGTGGGCTTCGCCGAGGAGACCGCCAACCAGTCCATCAGCGGCGTCCTGGCCCGCCTGATGCACACGGACGCCCCCGGCGTCTGGTGGGTGCTGGCCGCCGCCGTCATGGGCGGCGCGGCGATGGTCCTCGCGGTACGCGCCGCCCTCCGCGGCGACAAGGCGGTGGCCGTGATCACCTGCGCGTTCACGGCGCTGATGATCAGCCCGATCTCCTGGTCCCACCACTGGGTCTGGTGCGTACCCCTGCTGATCCTGCTCGCGGACCGCGCCACGCGCGCGTGGCCGGTGACCGGTGCGGTGGCCCTGGCCTTCACGTCGTTCGCGCTGTGGTGGGTGCCGCACGACCCGGGCCGCCCCGAACTTGACCAGAACGCGGGACAGATGCTGCTCTCCGCCGTCTATCCGCTGACGGCGACGGCGCTGCTCGTGGGGTACGTACTGGCGGAGCGACGCCAGGCTCGGAATCAGAATCAGGCCCAGGATCAGGACCAGGGCCAGGACCAGGGCCAGGGCCAGGACCAGGCCCAGCCCCAGACCCAGGTTCAGGCTCTGGCGAAGGAGTAGAACCGCTTGAGGGTGCAGTGCTCGTCGAGGAGCCGGCCGTAGATCGGCTCCCCCTCCAGCTCGCGGTACGTCTCGATGGGGTCGCCTTTTATGATCAGCGCCCGCGCGCACTCCTCGCACCAGTACTGGAACTCGGTGTTGACGGGATCCATGTCGCGCACGATGGGCGTACCGCTGCCGCACCAGTCGCATTTCCGCCTGTGTGCACCCATCAGTCAGCTCCAGCTGTGGCCGCAGGCCGTGCACCCATAGGACACCCTGCCGTTGTCGCCGAGCACTTGGGTCACCCTCCCGTCCGGATCCTCGTCCCCCTCCGGCCGTCCGATTCTGCCATGGCCCCGCAAGGGGGTCAGCGCGCTCGGCGGGGCAGCCCGGTCGCGGCGCCCACGACCGCCGCGGCGGCCAGGGCCAGGGCCGTCACCCACAGCGCGTTCGCGGACGCCTGCGCTCCGGAAGTCGTCACCCGGCCCAGGAAGAGGCTGCCGAAGGCCGCGACTCCGATGAGCTGTCCGAGCTGGGTGACGGTGGCGAGCAGCCCGCCGGCGTCGGCCGCGTCCTCGGGCCGTACGGCGGCCAGCGCGCCGGTCAGAGCGGGGCTGAAGGCCATCGCGATGCCCGCGCCCACACCACAGAAGGCCGGGTAGAGGACCCAGCCGCCCGAGCCGCCGCCCGCGAGGGTCAGCCCGAGGGCGAGCGCGGCGACGGCCGCGAGCAGGAACCCGCACGGGATCAGGGCGCGTTGCGCGCCGGCGGGCCAGCGCCGCCAGGTCAGTCCGACGACACCGAACGCGACAGCGGCGGGACCGAAGGTGAGACCGGCGCGCAGGGCGCTGTGGCCGAGCCCGCCCTGCAGGTGCAGGGTGAGGGTGAACAGGAACCCGGCGTTGACGCCCATCGCCACGGTGATCCGGAGGACGGCCCGCACCATGCCGGGAACGCGCAGCACGCGCGGGGCGATGAGGGGCGCGCCGCCGCGCCGCGCGAGCCCCGTCTCGTACGCGACGAACACGGCGAGGAGCACCGGAGAGCCGCCGAGCGAGATCCACGACCACAGCGGCCAGCCCTGCTCCTCCCCGAGGACCAGGGGGACGGTCAGCAGGGACACGGCGGCCGCGAGGAGCAGCAGTCCCGGCAGGTCGAGGCCACGGGTCCGCTCGGGCCCCGTGCGGGCGTCCCGGGGGAGGACCCGCGCGCCGAGGGCGAGCAGGGCGAGTCCGATCGGGACGTTGACGAGGAAGACCGGCCGCCAGCCCGTGCCGAACAGGTCGGCGCTGACGAGGACACCACCGAGGACCTGACCGGCAGCGGCGCCGGTGGCCAGGACCGCGGAGTACGCGCCGAGCGCCCGGACCCGGCTCTCGCCGGTGAAGTTCCGCTGGATGAGGCTGAGCACCTGCGGGATCATCAGGGCGGAGCCGACGCCCTGGACCAGCCGGAAGGCGACCAACTGGCCGTTCCCGGCGGCGAGTCCGGAGGCCAGCGAGGCGGCAGTGAAGAGGGCGAGGCCGCCGAGGTACATCCGGCGGTGGCCGAGCAGGTCGCCGAGGCGTGCCCCGGTGATGAGCAACACCGCGTAGGTGACGGTGTATCCGGCGACGACGAGCTGGAGTCCGGCTCCGGAGGCGGAGAGTTCGGTACGGATGGTGGGGGCGGCGACGTTGACGATGAAGACGTCGAGGAGCGCCATGAACTGGGCGGCCAGCACCACGCCGAGCAGCAGCCCGGGCCGATTGTCGGTGCCACCGTCTTTACTGAGTGCGGGACGTGTTGTGGTCGAGGGCATGCGATGAGCGTGCCCTCGGTCGGATACGGGTAACGAGAGCCCGCTGATGCTGGTGCTGACACCACCTGGCAACAGCGGCACGGGGACTCGACCATGGGGGTGTGACGACATTGGCAGCTGTACCGGCCCAGCCGCGCCGACGGCCTGAACTGGCTACGTTCCTGCGCAGCCGCAGGGCCCGGGTGACGCCGGAGGACGTCGGCATGCCACCGGGACTCCGTCGCCGCACACCGGGGCTGCGCCGCGAGGAGGTCGCCCAGCTCTCCGGTGTCGGGGTGACCTGGTACACATGGCTGGAGCAGGGCCGTCCGATCAACGCCTCCGCGCAGGTCCTCGACGCCGTGGCCCGCACGCTCCGCCTCGACCGACCCGAGCGCGAGCACCTCTACCACCTCGCCGAGGTGGCGTACGCCCCCGAGCACACCACCCCGGACGTCGAGGTCGTCAGCCCCGAGATCCAGGGGATCCTCCACGCCCTGGACCCGCACCCGGCGGTGCTCTACAACGCGCGGTACGACGTGCTGGCGACCAACACCGCCTATGAGCGGCTCTTCCTGTGGGAGGGGAGCCGGATCGACACGGGGCCGTTCGGCTTGCGCAACGTGCTGTGGGCGCTCTTCACCGCGCCGGAGGAGGCATGCCCCCTCGTCGACCGTGAGCAGGAGCTGCCGCTGATGGTGGCCCAGCTGCGGGGCGCCTACGGACGGCACGTGGGCGAGCCGTCGTGGGAGTCGTACGTCCGGCGGCTCGCCGAGGCCAGCCCGCGTTTCGCACGGCTCTGGCGGAGCGGCGACGTCGTCCCGCCGGGGACCCGGGTGAAGACCTTCCGTCACGAGGCGGTCGGCGAGATGCGGATGACCTCGGTCTCCCTCTCCGTCAACGGGATGCCGGAGTGCCGGATCGTGACGTACACGCCCAACGACGAGGAGAGCCGCCACGCGATTCGGAGACTCGGCGGAAACGACGAATCCCGCCCCCTGCTGGGGACGGGATTCGGCGACTGTGGAGCTAAGGAGAATTGAACTCCTGACCTCCTGCATGCCATGCAGGCGCTCTACCAACTGAGCTATAGCCCCTCGTGTTCCTCGCGCTCTGCGCTGCGAACAAGAAGAACTTTAGCCTGTGACCTGCCGGAAAGCGAAATCCGGGTCCGGCAGGCCGCTCACGTGCCTCAGTCGTCGTCGCCGAGGACCGGCTCGGGCAGCGTGCCGGCGTTGTGCTCCATCAGGCGCCAGCCACGGGCGCCCTCACCGAGGACGGACCAGCAGCAGTTGGAGAGCCCGCCCAGGCTCTCCCAGTGCTGGGCCTCCAGGCCCAGGAGCCGGCCGATGGTGGTGCGGATCGTGCCGCCGTGGCTCACGACGACGAGCGTGCCGTCCTCGGGGAGCTTCTCGGCGTGCCCCAGGACCACCGGAGCGGCGCGGTCGGCCACCTCGGACTCCAGTTCGCCGCCGCCCCGACGCACGGGTTCGCCGCGCTTCCACGCGGCGTACTGCTCGCCGTACCGCCCGACGATCTCGTCGTGGGTCAGCCCCTGCCACTCCCCCGCGTACGTCTCGCGCAGCGCGGAGTCGTGGTCGACGGTGTGGCCGGTGAGCGCGGCGAGCTCGGCGGCGGTGGCCGACGCCCGCTTCAGGTCGGAGGCCACTATGGCGTCCGGCTTCAGCGCGGCAAGCAGCCGGGCGGCCCGGCGCGCCTGGGCGACACCGGCCTCCGTCAGCTCGATGTCCGTCGACCCCTGGAACCGGCGCTCCAGGTTCCAGGAGGTCTGGCCGTGACGCCAGAGGACGATACGGCGGCCGCTGCCGCCCTTGGTGATGCTCAGCTCAGCTCACCGTCCGCTCCCTCGGGAAGGCCGGAGCCCTCGAGGTCCACACCGGTCAGGGCGGCGTGCTCGGCCGCCTTGCCGCGGGTCTTCAGGGCTTCCTCGGGCAGGGGGAGCTCGGGGCAGTCCTTCCACAGGCGCTCGAGGGCGTAGAAGACACGCTCCTCGCTGTGCTGGACGTGGACGACGATGTCGACGTAGTCCAGGAGGATCCAGCGGGCGTCGCGGTCGCCTTCACGGCGCACCGGCTTGGCGCCGAGGTCCTTGTTCAGCCGCTCCTCGATCTCGTCGACGATCGACTTGACCTGGCGGTCGTTGGGCGCGGAGGCGAGCAGGAAGGCGTCGGTGATCGACAGCACGTCGCTGACGTCGTACGCGATGATGTCGTGAGCGAGCCGGTCGGCGGCCGCGAGAGCGGCGGCGTTGACGAGCTCGATGGAGCGATCCGTAGCGGTCACAAGCAGGCTTTCGTCGGCGGTCCAGTACCCCTCCAGGGTCTCACGGACCGCCGACGACCCCGCCAACGTTTAACGGGGGCCGCTATCGGGCCTCCGGGGCCTTGTAGTCCTGGCCCAGGATCACGGTCACGGCGGCCGTTCCCGAGGGCTTGCCCTTCTGGACCGCGCCGGCCGGGAGACCCAGGGTCTTGGCCACCTCGGCCGCCGTCACCTTCTGGGTCTCGTCACCGTAGATGACCTGCGATTTCTCCTGCGTGTCCGTGTCGGTGCCGCCGATGAAGGCGTAGCCGCCGTTGATCAGGACGACCCGGGCCGCCTCGGTCGCGTCCTTGCCGGAGCCGTCCCGCAGGGAGACCCGCGGCACGTCGCCCGCCTCGGGGGCGGAGACCTTGCCGCCGAGGATGTCCTTCACCACGCTGTCGCTCGCGCCCTCGGTCAGCGTGCCGTCCTGCTGGACCGGCAGCAGGGCCGTCTTGTAGGCACCGATCTTGGCGTGCTCGGCGAGCTTGGCGAGGGAGGCGCCGAGGTCCTTCTCGGGGAGCGAGGGGTCGAGGATCTGGACCAGGGACTCGACGGTGACCGTGGCGGCCTCGGGGTCGTCGGAGATCTTCCGCAGCACCCCGTTCATGACCTGGCCGAAGCGCTGGAGCTGCTTGACCTCGGCCTCGCCGGGTGCCCGGTAGGTCGCGTAGGCGACGGCCGCACGGCCGTTCAGGGTCTGCTTCTCACCCTTCTCGACGAGCGGCTCCGCGCCCTTCTTCGGGTCGGGCACGGCCGTGTCCGTGTCGACCTCGATGCTGCTGACCAGCTCGACGAGGTTCTCCAGGAACGGGGTGTCCAGCCGCCAGGTGCCGGTGATCTTCGTGCCGAGGAGGTTGCCGATCGCCTCGCGGGTGCCGCCCGAGCCGTCGTCCTCGACCGACTTGCCGAGGGTGGTCGCGGAGCCCTCGCCGTCGGCGACGGTGAGGGAGTTCGGGAGCAGGACCGTGGTGCCCTGCTTGGTGGTGGTGTTGTCCACGAGCAGGGCGGTGGAGGTCCCGCCGCCCTTCGTGTCGTGGAGGTGGACGACGATCGTGTCGCGCTTCTGCGGGCCGGTCGCCGTGGCCTGCTTCTGTTCCGGCTCGGAGGTGCCGGGGAGCATCCCCGCGGACCAGAGGTAGCCGACACCGCCCACGGCGGCGAGCACGAGGACGACGACGAGTGCGACGACCCGGTTGCGGCCGCGCCGCCTGGCCTCCTCGCGCCGCTCCGAGCGGCTCTCGGTGAACTTGAGCCAGTCGATGACGTCCTCGGAGTCCTCGTCGGGCTCCTCGATGAACGAGAACTGCTCGGTGCGGTACTCCCGGTCGTCGTCGCCCTGCCGCGCGGGGCCGGGCCGCTCGGGCGCGGGACGCTGACCGGGGACACCTACCGGGGCCGCGACGGCGGCCGGGGGGGCGGTGGGAGCCGCCGGCGCGGCCTGCGTCGCCTGTGTGGTCGGCATCGCCTGCGTGGCCTGTACGGGCGCGGGCTCGGCCTGCGCGGCCCACTGCTGCCCGGTGTCCGTGTCGTAGGTGGGGTAGGCGTAGCCCTGTTGCCCGTACGGGTCGTACTGCGGCTGCTGGGGCTGGACCGGCTGCTGGGGATGCTGGGGCTGGACCGGCTGCTGCTGGGCGTAGGGGTCGTAGCCGTACGCCTGCTGCTGCGGCGGCTGCTGCTGGCCGCCGTACGGGTCGAAGTGCTGCTGCCCGGCCTGCTGCTGTGGCTGCTGCGGCTGCTGGTACACCGGCTGCCCGTACTCGTCGTAGCCGATGATCTGCGGCTGCGGATAGTACGGGTCGTACGGATTCTGCTGATCGTTCACCGGTGGCCCTCCCCGAAGCTCATTCGCCGCGGTACAACTGGCGCTTGTCGATGTAGCGCACCACACCGTCCGGGACGAGATACCAGACGGGGTCGCCCTGCGCGACCCGTGCCCGGCAGTCGGTGGACGAGATCGCGAGCGCGGGAACCTCGACCAGCGAGACGCCACCCTTGGGCAGTCCGTCGTCGGTGAGGTCGTGGCCCGGCCGGGTGACGCCGATGAAGTGCGCGAGCGAGAAGAGCTCCTCGGCGTCGCGCCAGGTGAGGATCTGCGACAGCGCGTCCGCCCCGGTGATGAAGAAGAGGTCCGAGTCGCTGTTGAGAGAGCGCAGGTCCCTCAGCGTGTCGATCGTGTAGGTCGCGCCGGGTCGGTCGATGTCGATCCGGCTGACCGAGAACTGCGGGTTGGACGCGGTGGCGATGACCGTCATCAGATAGCGGTCCTCCGCCGCGGACACGGTCTTGTGACCCTTCTGCCACGGCTGCCCGGTCGGCACGAACACCACCTCGTCGAGGTGGAACAGGGCGGCCACCTCACTGGCGGCCACCAGGTGACCGTGGTGGATCGGGTCGAACGTTCCGCCCATCACGCCGAGTCGGCGTTTGCCGCGGCCGCCGGTAGACACTTCCTGCTCTCCCATGCGTGCAGAGCCTACTGGCACCGCGGCGGACGCCGGATCGGCGGTCGGCGGATCAGCGGTCGCGGTTGAAGCGCGTGGTGATCCACAGCAGCAGGAGCAGCGCACCGAAGGCGCCGAAACCGGTGAGGTAGGGGTTGAGGCTGTCGTGGTTGCCGCCGTGCTCGGCGGCGCCCTCGGCGAGCGAGACCAGGTTGGCGGCGGTGCTGTGGAGGCTCATCGTCAGCAGGACCTATCGATCGGGAAGGGGAGCGGAGACTTCGGGCACATCGTATGCGGGCGGTCCGGACACTCTCACGCCGACTCAGGCGTTGGCGTCGTCGTCGGTGTCGGCAGGTCGGTCGTGCCACTCCACGATCCACGGCGCCTGACTTATCCACAGGCTCCGGCACACGGTGGCGCCACCACCTAGGCTGGGTCCGTCAGGGGGACGAGCACCGACTCGTACGAACAGGGGGCATCCATGACCGAGAACCACCAGGGGAACGTGCCGAGCAGGCAGCGAAAGCGGTTCCCCGGCATCTCCTCGCGGGCCTACGAACATCCGGCCGACCGCTCCGCGCTGGTCGCGCTGCGGAAGCTCAGCGGCTTCGACACGGCCTTCAAGGCACTCAGTGGACTTCTTCCCGAGCGCAGCCTGAGACTGCTTTTCCTCTCCGACTCCGTCCGGGTGAGCGACGCGCAGTTCAGTCAGCTCAACGACATGCTGAGGGACGCCTGTTACATCCTGGACCTGGAGAAGGTCCCGTCGATGTACGTCACGCAGGACCCCAAGCCCAACGCGATGTGCATCGGCATGGACGAGCCGGTCATCGTGGTCACCACCGGCCTGGTGGAGCTGCTCGACGAGGAGGAGATGCGAGCGGTCATCGGCCACGAGGTGGGGCACGCGCTCTCCGGCCATGCCGTGTACCGCACGATCCTCCTGTTCCTCACCAGCCTCGCGCTCAAGATCGCCTGGGTGCCGCTGGGGACCGTGGCGATCACGGCCATCGTGACGGCGCTGCGCGAGTGGTTCCGCAAGTCGGAGCTCTCCGCCGACCGGGCCGGCCTCCTCGTCGGACAGGACGTGCAGGCCTCGATGCGCGGCCTGATGAAGATCGCCGGCGGAAACCACCTCCACGAGATGAACGTGGACGCGTTCCTCGCCCAGGCCGACGAGTACGAGAAGGCCGGCGACCTGCGGGACTCCGTCCTGAAGATCCTCAACGTGCTGCCGCGCTCGCACCCCTTCACCACCGTCCGGGCGGCCGAGCTGAAGAAGTGGTCGGAGAGCCGCGACCACCAGCGGATCATGGACGGTCACTACCCCCGGCGCTCCGAGGACAAGGACACCTCGGTCACGGACTCCTTCCGCGAGTCGGCGGGCCACTACGCCGAGACGGTGCGGACCAGCAAGGATCCGCTGATGAAGCTGGTCGGGGACATAGCCGGTGGTGCCGGTGACCTCGCGGGCGACCTGGGCGGACGGCTGCGCAACCGCTTCAACGGTCAGGGGGGTGGGCAGAGCAGCGCTCAGGCCACCAAGGAGACCGACGGCAAGCCCGGGAGCGGGGCCGCGGACGGCGAGACCCGGGACGGTCAGAGCGAGGGCTGAGCGCTCGGCGCCAGCGCACCGCACAGGGACGGGGCCGCGGGCCTGGCCGTGGCGTACGGGTCGGTGACCGCCGGCCCGCCCGCCTCCGGGGCCCGCGCCCCGGCCAGGAGCGGCTTCAGGCCGCCGGTGGAGCCGGGACCGCACGCCTGCGGTCCGGCCTCCACCGTGCTGACCAACAGCTCGGCCCTGTGCATGCGCAGGTCCTCGCGGTCGAAGCGGAAGTGCACGACACGGTGGACCGTGAACAGCGAGGCCGCGGCGACCGGTCCCGGGCCGGCGGCGGCCGGGCGCAGGGCATAGGTGAACGTGTGGTCGGCGGTGACGTCGATGGTGTCCGGGCCGGACTCCGCGAACCGGAGCGTGCCCTGCACGCGGGTGGCGGGGTCGGCGAGGACCGCCTGGCGCGGGTCGAAGCGGACGAGCCAGGCGGCGAGGGCGTGCCGTCCGTCGTCGGCCGGTGACTCGACGCTCCGGTCGAACTGCTCCAGCTGGTCCGGGTCGAGCAGCAGCCGGACGGGGCGCACGGTCGTCCCGGAGAGGGTGTCGGGCTCCAGGGAGGAGGCGACGAGGTAGTCCTTGGCGATGCTGAGCGCGGTGACGACCTGGCTCTCGGCGAAGTGGGAGGTCCGTCCGACGACGGGCAGGTTGATCCCGGCGGCTCCCGTGCGGTACTCGGCGGCCGGGCTGTGGGCGAAGAGCTGCTCCGGCTGACCGCCCGGGACGGTGCCCTGCGGGGCGAGCGGGACCACGGTGGTCCGCAGGGGTTCGGCCCGCTGGTCGACGGGGGGCAGGTACGGGTTGCGGACGCCCAGATAGATGGCGGTGCCGAAGGCGAGGAGGATCAGCAGGACCAGGAGGACGGCCTGGCGGGAGCCGGTTCTGCCCTGCTTGGCGGCCCGGGACCGGACGGCCTGGGCGTACTCCCCCATCCGCTCCTGCGCGGAGAACTCCTGGAGACGGGCAGCACGGACGAACGCCTCGTCGAAGACGACGGATCGGTATTCGTCCTCACCACCGCCGGGGAGACCGTCGGGTGTCCCCTCAGGCGGGTCGCCACGCCCTGCCATACCTTCAGGGTAGGTCCGCGGAGGCTTCGGTAAACGCCGAGGTGCACGCCAACTTCGGACGGGTGCCGCCGTCAGGGTGTACGGGGGACGACGGAGAGCCGCGGTGGGCCGTACTCGGCGGACGTCGGCTGGGTCGCCGGGACCGCCGCGGGGACTGCCGGCGGGACCGTCACCGGCACCGGGGATCCATGGGCGGCGGGCGGTGCCGGGGCCGGGTTCGGGGTGTCGACGCCGGTGGTGGCCGGCGGCGGGCTCTGGTCCTGGCGGTTGGCGACGGCGCCGCGGTAGACGGCGCTGAAGGCGAGGGCGACCATGCCGATGCCCATGACGAGGGCCAGGACCCAGGCGACGGGCCGGTGCCAGCGGGCGCGGCCTCGGTAGGGGCGCAGGGCGCCGCCGTGGCGGCCGTAGGGGCTCGCGTCGTCCCCGATGTCGTCGGGCTCGTAGGTGAGGCCGACGGGGTCGCAGCCGTCCTCGTAGGGGTCGTCGTCGGCGGATCCGCGGCCGGCGCGGGCCCGGGCGGACTCGGCCTCGGCGCGGGCCTGGGCGGCGGCGAGGAGGCGCTCGACGGCGCTCGGCTCGTGCACCGTGGCGGCCCGTACGAAGGCCTCGTCGAAGACCACGGTGGCGTAGTCCTCGGAGGCGCCTCCGCGGTCGACAGAGTCCTCAGGGTCTCCGCCGTCCGGAAACGGCGTGCCCCCCACGTCGTCCGGCACGGATTCAGAGTAGACCCGGGAGGTGGTTTTGGGCAGGGAGAGTGCGAACCCTCCCCGCCCGTACCGAAAGGAGCCGGTTATCGAACGTGACCGTCGCCGGTGACGATGTACTTCGTCGAGGTCATCTCGGTAAGCCCCATGGGGCCCCGGGCGTGGAGCTTCTGCGTGGAGATGCCGATCTCCGCGCCGAAACCGAACTGCCCGCCGTCCGTGAACCGCGTGGAGGCGTTCACGGCCACCGTGGTGGAGTCGACCAGCTGGGTGAAACGGCGCGCCGCGGCCTGCGAGGTGGTGACGATCGCCTCGGTGTGGCCGGAGGACCACGTGCGGATGTGCTCCACGGCCTTGTCCAGGGAGTCGACGACGGCGGCGGCGATGTCGTAGGAGAGGTACTCGGTCTCCCAGTCCTCGGGCGTGGCCGGTACGACGGTGGCCTTGGAGGCCGGGGCGTGGGCGAGGACCCGCTCGTCGGCGTGGACGGTGACACCGGCCTCGGCGAGGGCGTCGAGGGCCCGGGGCAGGAAGGCCTCGGCGATGTCCTGGTGGACGAGGAGGGTCTCGGCGGAGTTGCAGACGCTGGGCCGCTGGGCCTTGGAGTTGATCAGGATGTCGACGGCCATGTCGAGGTCGGCGGCGGCGTCCACGTAGACGTGGCAGTTTCCGGTGCCGGTCTCGATGACCGGGACGGTGGACTCCTCGACGACGGTGCGGATCAGGGAGGCGCCGCCGCGCGGGATGAGCACGTCGACGAGGCCGCGGGCGCGCATCAGCTCGCGGACCGATTCGCGGGACTCGCCGGGGACGAGCTGGATGGCGTCGGCGGGCAGGCCGGCGCCGCCGACGGCGTCGCGCAGGACCTTCACCAGGGCGGTGTTGGAGGCGTACGCGGAGGAGGAGCCGCGGAGCAGGACGGCGTTGCCGGACTTGAGGCAGAGGGCGGCGGCGTCGACGGTGACGTTGGGCCGGGCCTCGTAGATGATGCCGACGACGCCGAGCGGGACGCGGACCTGGCGGAGGTCAATGCCGTTGGGGAGGGTCGAGCCGCGGACGACCTCGCCGACGGGGTCGGGCAGCGCGGCGACGTGACGGACGTCGGCGGCGATGGCCCGGACGCGCTCCGGGGTGAGGGTGAGCCGGTCGATGATGCCCTCGTCGGTGCCGACCTCGCGGGCCCTGGCGATGTCCTCGGCGTTGGCTTCGACGATCTCGGCGGTGCGGACTTCGAGGGCGTCGGCGATCGCCAGCAGGGCGTCGTCCTTGGCCGCGCGCGGGAGTGGCGCGATTTCGGCGGCGGCGCCACGGGCCCGGTAGGCGGCCCGGGTGACCGGGGAGAGGTTGTCGAGGGGCGTGAGCGAGGTCATGCCCGCAGGGTACTGGCACCCCTGCGGACATCTGTCACGTATCCCGCACTCCGAGACACCCGCCGGTCACCGGCAGGCGCCTCGGTCGCCGGGACGCCCCTCAGTAGGGGTGGACGCCGACCGGGGCCGCCGGTGGCGGGCCGTAGCCCTCGGCGATCCGCTGGTGATAGGTCTCGCGGTCGATGACCTCGAGGCCGACGATCTCCCAGGGCGGCAGCTTGGCGGTCTGCCGGTGCTCGCCCCACAGGCGCAGGGCGACGGCCGCGGCGTCGTGCAGGTCGCGGGCCTCCTCCCAGTACCGGATCTCGGCGTGGTCGTTGGCATAGCGGCTGGTCAGCAGGAACGGGTGGTCGTGGGCCAGCTGTTCCAGCCCGCGCCGCACCTCCTTCAGCGGTGACTCCGCCCCGGACACGCTGAGGGTGATGTGCCAGAGTTTGGACACGGGCCGCTCCTCGGCGCGCGATTCCCGTGTCTCGGTGGTGGTCTCGGTCTTTCTGTCCGTGGACCTGTCCCGTGCCTCGTCGAAGTCGGCTCCGGCCTCGACACTGGTCAGGGCGCGTTCAGCAGTCCCGCGGGGCAGTGCCCCAGGGCGCGCTCGTCTCACCGGCGGCCTCCTGTGTGATGCGTGTGGTGCTGTACCCCGCCTTGCTCTTACCCCCGAGACAAAGTTGACCAGCCCGAGGCGGCACATGGGGCGGTTTTGGTAAACGTCCCTTCCGGATGGCCGTACTTTCAGCCGTCTTTCAGCCGATTCAGCGGATGCGGCCGATTCAGCGGATGCAGTGGATGCAGTGGATGCAGCCGAATTCAGCCGATTCAGCGGATGACGACCAGGTCGTCGCGGTGGACGACCTCGCGCTCGTACTCGGGGCCGATTTCCCGGGCGAGTTCGGGCGTGGACCGGCCGAGCATCTGGGGGATCTCCTTGGCGTCGAAGTTGACGAGGCCGCGGGCGACGGCCCGTCCCGCCGTGTCGCGGAGTTCGACGGGGTCACCGGCGACGAAGTCGCCCTCGACGCCCGCGATACCGGCCGCGAGCAGGGACTTCTTACCTTCGACGACGGCGCGTACGGCTCCGTCGTCGAGGGTCAGGGAGCCCTGCGGGGTGGAGGCGTGGGCGAGCCAGAGGAGCCGGTCGGCGGAGCGGCGGCCGGTGGGGTGGAAGTAGGTGCCGGTGTCACGGCCCGTGAGGGCGTCGGCGGCGCGGCTCGCGGAGGTGAGGACCACGGGGGTGCCGGCGGCGGCGGCGATCCGGGCCGCCTCGACCTTGGTGACCATGCCGCCGGTGCCGACGCCCGCCTTGCCCGCCGCGCCGATCTCGACATGGGCGATGTCCTGGGGGCCGGTGACCTGGGCGATCCTCGACGTGCCGGGCTTGGCCGGGTCGCCGTCGTACAGCCCGTCGACGTCGGAGAGCAGGACGAGCAGGTCCGCGCGGACGAGGTGGGCGACAAGGGCGGCGAGCCGGTCGTTGTCGCCGAAGCGGATCTCGTCCGTGGCGACGGTGTCGTTCTCGTTGACGACGGGCAGCGCGCCCATGGCGAGGAGCTGGTCGAGCGTCCGGTAGGCGTTGCGGTAGTGGGCGCGGCGGCTGGTGTCGTCCGTGGTGAGGAGGACCTGGCCGACGCGGACGCCGTAGCGGGCGAAGGAGGCGGTGTAGCGGGCGACGAGGAGGCCCTGGCCGACGCTGGCGGCGGCCTGCTGGCGGGCGAGGCCCTTGGGGCGCCGGGTGAGGCCGAGCGGGGCGAGACCTGCCGCGATGGCGCCGGAGGAGACGAGGACGATCTCTTTCTCGCCGCCGCTGCGGACCTTCGCGAGGACATCCACGAGGGCGTCGACGCGGTCGGCGTCGAGGCCTCCGGAAGCGGTGGTGAGCGAGGAGGAGCCGACCTTGACGACGATCCTGCGGGCCTCCGTCACGTACTGCCTTGCCACGTCCGTCTGTCCCGTCACCTGCGTCGTCACCTGCGTCGTCCTCACTCGGCTGTCCCCCGCGCCGCGCGTGTGCCCCGCCGCGGCTGCCAGGCAATCTACGCGAGCCGTGACGACTGCCGCTCGTCCATTCCGTTCTCTGGACCGGACTCCGCCGGGGCGTCCGGGTCCTCCGGAGCGTCCTGGGGCTTGCGGGGAACCAGGATCCGCTGGGAGATCAGATAGGTGAACGGGATCGCGACGACGGCGGCGGCGAGGGGCGCGATCCTGTCGTCCATGCCGGCCCAGGTGACCAGCGCGTACAGGCCGACGCTCTGCACCAGGTAGTTGGTGACGTTGGTGAGGGGGAAGAGGGCGAACTTCTTCCAGGTCGGCCGGGTGCGGTAGGTGAAGTGGGTGTTGAGGAAGAAGGAGCCGACCATGCTGAGGAGGAAGGCGAGGGAGTACGCGGCGAAGTACGGCATCCACGGGTGGAGCAGCAGGTAACACCCGAAGAACGTGCCGGTGTTGACGCCGCCGACCAGCGCGAACCGGACGATCTCCGCCAGCCGCGCCCGTCGCGCCCCGCTTACGCCGGCCGCCATCAGCGCTCCCGTTCGGTGGCCACGACGCGGATGCGCTCGGCGGCGGCGTGCTCGGCCGCTCCGCGCCCGAAGGAGCGGTGGGTCTCCTTCACGAGGAAGTGCGGCCGCCGCTTCGTCTCGTAGTAGATGCGGCCGATGTACTCGCCGATCAGCCCCAGCATCACCATCTGCACGCCCCCGAGCCCCACGATGATCGCGACGAGGGTGACGTATCCGGGGGCGGTGACGCCCTGAGTAATCGCCGCGACGGTCACCCAGACCGCGTACAGGGCGGCGAGGCCGCTGAGCATCATGCCCAGCCAGAGCGCGATGCGCAGCGGGCGGTTGTTGAAGGAGATCAGCCCGTCCATGCCGTAGTTGAGCAGGGAGCCGAACTTCCACTTCGTCTCACCGCCCTCGCGTGCGGCGTTCTGGTAGTCGAAGGTGACGGTGTCGAAGCCGATCCAGGAGAACAGTCCCTTGGAGAAGCGGTTGTACTCGGGCAGCGACAGCAGGGCGTCGACGGCGGGGCGGGACAGCAGGCGGAAGTCCCCGACGCCGTCGGTGAGTTCCACGTCGACCCAGCGGTTGACGGCCCGGTAGTAGACGCGGCTGAGCACCGAGCGGACCTTCTTGTCGCCCTCGCGGGTCCGCCGCGCCATGACCTGGTCGTGGCCCTGGTGGAAGAGGTCCAGCATGCGCGCGAGGAGCTCGGGCGGGTGCTGGAGATCGGCGTCCATGATCACCACGGCGTCACCGGTGGACTTGCGCAGGCCAGCGAGCATGGCGGCCTCCTTGCCGAAGTTGCGGCTGAAGGAGGCGTACTGGGTGCGGTGCGGGTGCCGGGCGGCGATCGCGCGCAGCTTGCCGAGGGTCCCGTCGGAGCTGCCGTCGTCCACGTAACAGATCTCGTAGCCGACCGGGAGGCCGTCGAGCACCTGGCGCATGCGCGCGTCGAAGCGCTCGACGACGTCCTCTTCGTTGTAGCAGGGAACGACGACGGAAAGCCTGGTCATGAACGGTCACTCCCGAGGGATGAGCGAAAGAACGTCCTGAGGGACCGCCACCGAACTCGCCTTTTCGAGCAGCGCGGCCACGGTACGGCGCGGTGGTGTCCGGCTCGCGTCGCCCGAGTGACCGCCCCTGGTCGGCATGTCGTCCACGCAGCAAAGCATGCGGGGCAGATATTAATATACGTGACATTTGCACCCTTTTGTCACTCATCCGGGCCACGCCGTGGGACGGCATGCCACGGATCTCGGGCCCCTGGAGCGATGACCGGTGAGCAGGACGACCATGCCGGACGGCGACGAGCGCGGTGAGGTACGGATGCCCGACGACGGAAGCGGCCCCGCCGACTCCGGAAGCGGTCTCCGGCGGGCGGTGTCCGGGATCGGCTCGGTCGTCTCCGTCGCGGCCGGAGCACTCCTCTCGGTCGGGGCCTTCCTCGGGCTCTACGTGCGCCCCACATCGGACGACTGGTGCGCCCTGTGGAAGGCCCGCGACATGGGCGTCCTCGGGATCACCGCCGACTTCTACCGCACCCAGAACGGGCGCGTCACGAACGCCTTCCTCACCGGCCTGATCTACGCCGACGACATGCGGGGGCCGAAACTGCTGCCCGCCGTCCTGGTGGTCACGCTCGGCGCGGGCCTCTTCCTCCTCGGCCGTGCGGCGCTGCGCGCCCTGCGCCTGCCCCCGCCGCCGCCCGTCCTGCTCGCCGCGGCGGCGGCGCTCCTCTCGGCGCTGCTGTTCTTCGCCGGTACCCGCTCGTACCAGGTGCTGCTCTGGGCGCCGGCGACCATCTCCCACACCCTGCCGAGCGTGATCGGCCTGTGGGCGGTGCTCGTCGCCGTCCGGGCCGCGCGCGGCGGCCACCGGTGGGCCCGGACCGCGGCGGTGGTCTCGGCGTTCCCGACCGGCCTGGCGCTCGGCATGCTCAGCGAACCCTTCGCCATGACGGCCGGGCTGTTCGCGGCCGCCGCCGCTTTCCTCTGCCTGCCCCGGCTCGGCTGGACGAGGGACCGGTACGTGCCGACCTGGTGCGCCTCCGCGTGTCTCGGGCTCGCCGTCGGGCTCGTCCTGCTGATCACATCACCCGGCGCGCGGTGGCGGCGCGCCCAGCATCCGGCGGAGCCGCTGTCGGCCTCGCTGGTGGGAGAAACGTTCCATGACTGGTGGCGCGTGGTGGAGACGATCGCCGGCCAGGGGGCGTACGCGGGCGCGGCCGCCATCGGCGCGCTTCTGGGTCTCGGACTGGGCCTGACCCGCGCCTCGGAGGGCCACGCCCTGGGCCACCCGGCGGGCCGTGCCTCGGCCGCCTCCCTCCGGCTCCCCCCCTTCCGGCTCCCCCCGCGCAGGCTGTTCCTGACCGCCGTGCTCCTGCCGCTGCCGCTGACCGCCCTCGCCGCCCTCGCCGTCACCTACGGGCTGCGCACCGGTTACGGAGACACGGGCTGGACCTACGGGCGGACCTGGACGAGCTTCCTGTTGCCGCTGCTGCTCACCCTCTGCGCGTACGGAACGTGGGGCGGGTACCGGCTGGGGCTCCTGCTCCGGACCAGCCGCCGGCCCGCCGCCCGCGCCGCGGTACTGGTCGCGGTGGGCGCGATCGCCGTCGGGAGCACGGCCGCCCTGGTGCGGCCGGTGTACGAGCTGACCACGAGCACGGTGGTACGCGCCCACACCTGGGACCGGCAGAACGCGCGGATCCGGGCGGAGGTCGCGGCGGGCGCCCGCGAGGTCGCGTACCGGCCCCTCCTCATCGGCGGGCTCACCGAGCCGCTGTTCGCCTCCACGTACGAGCGGGACTGGGCGGCGCGGTGCGCGGCCACGTACTACGGCGTGGACCGGATCCACCGGCCCTGACCGCGCCCTCCCTCCCCCGCTCCCGGGGGACGCCACCCTTCCGGGACGCGCGAGGCCCCCGTGACACGACGGAGTGGGGCGCCCCGGGCCGAACCCGGGACACCCCACTCCGTCGAAGAAAGCTCCGGCGTCAGCCGTCCGTACGGGACGCCCGGTTCGCGCCCCAGCCCTCCCAGGCGGAGCTGATCATGGCGCGGACGTCGTGCTGTGCCTTCCAGCTCAGCTCCGACTCGATGCGCTCCGCCGAAGCGACCACGCGGGCCGGGTCGCCCGGACGGCGCGGGGTGACCAGCGGCTCGACGCTGTGACCCGTGATCTCGTTGATCAGGTTCACCATCTCGCGCACCGACACGCCCTCGCCGCGCCCGATGTTCAGGGTCAGCGTGGCCGTCTCGCCGGCCTCGCTCGCCGCGACGAGCGCGCGGGCCGCGGCCAGGTGGGCGTCGGCGATGTCGGCGACGTGGATGTAGTCGCGGATGCAGGTGCCGTCCGGCGTCGGGTAGTCGTCACCGAAGATGTGCGGGGACTCGCCGGCGTCGAGGCGCTCGAAGACCATCGGCACCAGGTTGAAGACACCGGTGTCGGCGAGCTCCGGGGCGGCCGCACCCGCCACGTTGAAGTACCGCAGGCTGGCCGTGGACAGGCCGTGCGCCTTGCCGGCGGCGCGGGCCATCCACTCGCCGACGAGCTTGGTCTCGCCGTACGGGCTGAGGGGCAGGCACTCGGTGTCCTCGGTGACGAGGTCCACGTCGGGCATGCCGTAGACGGAGGCGGAGGAGGAGAAGAGGAAGCTCTTCACGCCCGCGGCAACCGCCGCTTCGAGGATGACCTGCAGGCCCGTCACGTTCTCGTGGTAGTAGAACAGCGGCTTCTCGACGGACTCGCCGACCTGCTTCTTGCCGGCCAGGTGGACGATGCCCGTGATCCGGTGCTCGCGGAGCACCCGGTCCAGGAACGCGCGGTCCAGGACCGTGCCCTGCTCCAGGGCGACGCCCTCGGGGATGCGCGCGGGCTTGCCGGTGCTGAGGTCGTCGACCACGACGACGTGCTCGCCGCCCTCGGTCATTGCTTTGACGACGTGGGAACCGATGTAACCGGCGCCGCCGGTGATGAGCCAGGTCATTCCGACAGTGTAGTCACAGCCCCGAGGACCCCCGGCGGGGTCGAGTACGGGCCCCGCCCTCGCCTCCCGTACACGCCGAAGCCCCGCCCGGACGATGTCCGGACGGGGCTCTAGCGTGCGGGGGAGGCGGTTCTCAGCGCTCGATCTCCGCGAACGCCGCGTCCCACTGGTCGAGCACGTGCGGCAGCGCCAGGTGCGCGACGTGCTCACGCCCGGCCCTGCCGTACCGCTGCCGCAGCTCGGCGTCGTCCATCAGCTCACCGAACGCGGCGGCGAGCCCGGGCACGTCGGCCGGCGGCACCAGGGTGCCGGTGACGCCGTCCGCGACGAGCTCCCGGACACCGCCCGAGACGTCGAAGCTCACACACGGCACGCCGCACGCGGCCGCCTCGGCCAGCGCCATCGGGCGGCCCTCGCGCTCACTGCTGATCGCGACCACGGACAGCTCGCGGTAGGCAGCCGCCATGTCCTTGGCCGTACCGCGGAAGACGACCTGGTCGGCGACGCCGAGGTCCTCGGCCTTCATCCGCAGCTCGCCCTCCAGGGGGCCGTCGCCGAAGAGGTGCAGCTCCCAGCCCTCACGGCCCTTGTGGGCCTCCGCGAACGCCTCGATCATCCGGTCGTACCGCTTGATCGGGTCGAGCCGGCCGACCGCGCCGATCCTGCGGGTGTCGAGCGGGGCGAGCTCGTCCGGGTAGAACGGCAGCGGGTTCGGCATGACGCGCACGTTCGGCACGCGCTGGTTGACGAACTCGACCGCGTCGCCCTCGGAGAGGACCAGGGTCTGCTCCAGCGCCGGGTAGTGACGCCGGATCAGCCCCAGGTTGGCGCTGCGCCTGGCCTGCGCGAACGACTCGTGGTACTGCCCGATGCCCTTGAGGTGACGCCACTCCAGCGGCATGACCCAGTCCACCGCCCACGGCGAACCGAAGACGATGAAGCCGTCCTCGACCGACGACAGCTTCCGCTGCATCTCGGCCCGCGCCCGCTCGCGCTCGACCCGCGCCCGGCGGGCGTCGGCACGCCGCGCCAGGCTGAGCCGGTCGCCGACCGTCCGGACCGGCGGCTTGGGCTCCGTGGCCGGCGGGTAGAGCGTCGTGTGCTTGTACGTACGCGTGGCGTTGTACGGGAAGGGCTCGGCGCTCGGGCGGATACCGATCAGCTCGACGCGGTGACCCCGCTCGCCCATGCCCTGGGCGAGGGTGTGCAGCACCCGCTGGGATCCGCCCATCGAGTCGACGTCGATACCGACGAAGAACACGTTGCGGACAGGGGAGGCCTCAGTCATGGGTGCCGCCTTCGAAAAAAGCGTCGACCACCAGCTTGCTCGCGTGGCCGGTCTCGTACGAGCAGAACATTTCCTGGAAGCGCGCGTAGCGCTGTGCGTGCAGCTCCTGGACGCCCTCCAGGTCTCGCACGGCGGCGGCGAGGTCCTCGGTGGTCGTCAGCATCGGCCCGGGCGCGATGTCCACGAGGTCGTAGTACGTGCCCCGGTCACCGCCCTTGTACTCCTCGTAGTCGTCCGTGTAGAGCAGGATCGGACGACCGGTGTTCGCGTAGTCGAACATCAGCGACGAGTAGTCCGTGAGGACCGCGTCCGAGAGCAGCATCAGGTCGTTGACGTCGGCGAAGCCGGAGCCGTCGCGGAGGAAGTGACCGAGCTCGGGAGCGATCTTGAACCGGTCGTACGGGTGGGTGCGCACGACGACGACCCACTCGTCGGACAGGTACGGGGCCAGCGCCTCGAAGTCCACGCGGATCGACTGGCCGGTGCGGCGGGCCGCGTCACGGAAGGTCGGGGCGTAGAGCAGGACCTTGCGGTCGGCCGGGATGCCCAGCTTCTTGCGGGTGGCGTCCGCCCTGGCCTGCTGCTCCGGCTCGGCCCAGCGCACGAGCACGTCGTTGCGCGGGTAGCCGGAGCGGATCAGGTCGGCCCCGACCTCGAAGGCCGGGACGAAGGTCCGCTCGAACTCGGCGCTCGGGCAGACGAGCGCGTCCCAGCGGCCGACGGCGGAGCGGAAGCGCCCCTTCTCCATCTCGGAGGCGCCGCGCAGCCCGGGGGTGTCGAAGCCCATCGCCTTGAAGGTCTGGCCGTGCCAGGTCTGGAGGTACCGGGTGCCCTTCGGCTTCGGGTACAGGTACGGCAGGTTGTGCGAGTCGACCCAGTACGCGGCCCGGGCCAGCGCGCGGCCGTAGGCGAAGCTGCCGCGCCGGACGAGCGTGACGTCGTCGGGGAAGGAGGAGCGGTCCCCGGAGTACGCCCAGACCACGTCGATCGGGAGGTTCCGGCGCTTGAGCTCCTCGTAGATGTAACGGGGGCTGTCCGCGTAACCGCGGCCCTCGATCGCCTCGAAGACGGCCAGGCTGCGCTTGCGCGGGAGCTTGGAGACCGCGTCGTAGGCGGTCGCCTTGCCCTCGTTGCCCACGAGGATCTTCCGGACCTTGCCGACCTTGGCCTTCGTCTTGCGGGCGTAGGGGCCGAGCGGTTCGAGGGACTTCAGCACTCCGGAGCGCTGCCAGGTCACCTCGAGGCGCCCCGCGCCCTTCTGCTCCGCCTGGACGCTCAGGTGGTGGAGGCCGAACTTGTGGTACGTGACGGTGGCGCGGAACTCGGGCTGGTCGTGCCGGGCCAGCAGCATGTCCGTACGCCGGGCGCCGTCGGCCACCAGGGCGACCACCGGGTGACGACGGGTCGCCACGCCGGCCTTGCCGACCGGGACCTTGCCCAGGTCCACCGCGGCCTTGGAGACGTACTGTCCGTCGCCGTCCGCGACGAGCGTGATCGGCACCGAGAGCGCCGTCTTGTGGGCGGCCAGCTTGACCGAGGCCTGGACGTCCTCGGTGATGAGGCCGAGCGGATCGTACGTGCGGATCTCCAGGTGCATGACCGGGCCGCGCATCGACACGGAGGTCAGCTCGTGACGCAGCCGCGCGCTGCCGAGGGACTGGTCACGCATGTGCCACTCGCTGAGGTCCAGCTCGCTGCGGCTCGCGTCGTCCGTCGGGGCGACGGCGCCCCAGTAGAGGGTCCCGTCCACCTCGGTCACGGCGCGGGGCGCGAGCTGCGGCCGGCCGAACTGGCGGGCGGCCGTCGCGAGCTCCTCGAGTCGGCCGGTACGCAGCAGGTGGATGCAGACGCGCTCCTCGCGCGAGAGCCGCGCGTAGGTCTCGTCGGAGATCTCGTCGAGGTACGGGTTGACGGCCTCGGCGAACTCCGCGACCCAGTCGGGGTCACGGAACGGCAGGTCGCCCAGGTACAGGCGGAAGTCGTGGCGGAGGAACTTGTAGTCCTTCTCCGCGCGGAGCTCCCCGTGGCCCTGCTCCTCGAACCAGGCGTCGATCAGCCGTGCCACGCCGATGCGGTCGCGGACGTTCTGGATCTTGTGGCGGCTGGAGGAGATGGAGACGCTCTCCGGCGCGAGACGCCAGGTGTAGATCGACCACGGGACGACGGCGAAGGTCTCCGCGAGCGTGTACGCCTGCGCGGAGAACAGCTGGTCCTCGTAGTGGATGCCCTCGGGGAAGGTGAGCGCGTTGTCCCGGATGAAGGCGGTGCGGTAGAGCTTGTTCGTCGAGAGGTGGTCGAAGAAGTACTCGGGCCGCTCGGCGATGCCCTGCACGACCCGGCGCTCGGTGAAGAGGTGCGGGTACCAGAGGCCGGTGGTGTTCGTCTCCTCGAAGAGCCGGGTCACCTCACCGGTCACGAAGTCGACGCCGGTCTCCTCGGCGACGAGCAGCAGGCTCTTGCAGGCGTGGCGGGGCAGCTCGTCGTCGCTGTCGAGGAACATGACGAACGGCGCGCGCGCGACCTCGATGCCGCGGTTTCGCGGGGCGCTGCAGCCGCCGCTGTTCTGCTCCAGGCGCACGTACCGCACGCGCGGGTCGGAGGCCTCCAGTGCACGCGCGACGCGCTCGGTGCCATCGGTCGAACAGTCGTCGGCGATGATCACTTCGAGGTTGTTCAGGGTCTGGTCGAGCAGTGACCGAACCGCTCGGGGGAGCCGTTCCTCATCGTTGTAGACGATGACGACGACGCTCACATCGGGGACGTCGCTAGTCGGCATCCAAGTCCTCTCACACGTGCATGCGGCGACGTCCGGTGCGTGTCCCGGTCTGCCACGGAGCTGCCTGCGCCACGATCATGGCGCGCTTCTGTTGTTCGTGATGGGGAGCGCGCTCGCAGTCGTGCGCTGAAACGCCCCCCGGCGACGGGCAAGACTACCCGGCAGGCAGAATTGTTCCATAACTCATCTCCGGCACATCGGGTGATGTTCACCGCATCGCCAGGAGTCTCCTGATCCGGCCCGACACGACCTGGCGGGCGCCGACCGTGCCGCCCGCGAGCCGCAGGATCAGGCCTCGGCGCGCCGAGGCCACGACCTGGACGAGCAGGACCCGGCCCAGCCCGCCGAGGACCATGCCGCGCCTGCCGGCGAAGCCGTCGGGGGCCCTGACCTCGGCGGTTCCGGTCGAGCCGTCGGCGTAACGCAGCTCGGCGAGGAGCGACCAGGACGCGAGCCGGCGCGGGCGGAGCAGCTTCGTGGTGGGGACCCGCACGGTGGCGGTCCAGCCCTCGCCGGCGGGGAGGAGCGGGGCCTCGGCGGAGAACGTGTCGCCCGAGACGCGTTCGGTGAAGTCGGCCCGGACGGACACGGGGCGCAGCGCGCCGACCCGCCCGTACAGCTCGTGCACGGTGAGGGTCACCCGGGTGGACGCGCCGACGGAGGCGACACCGTCCACGGCGATCGGCAGGTCGGCCGGGGCCAGCTCGTCGAGACCGTCCAGCGGTACGTCGCCGGGGGCGGCGGCCAGCACCGGGGAGCCGTCCTCGGCGCGGGGGTACGGGGGGACGAGCCTGGGCCGGGGGGCGGCGAGCTCGACGAACCGGGTCAGTTCCCGCCCCTCGGGCACGGCGACGAGGGCCGTGAGCCCGGCGTGCAGCCAGCGGGAGGGGGCCGCGGCGGCGGCGACCGCGGCGGCGTCGAAACCGGCCAGGTGGGTGCGGGTGACCGTCCACCAGTCGGCGCGGTAGGCGGCGGTCCGCTGCGGCAGCTCGCGCAGGTACATGGGGAGGTCGTAGTCGAGGAACTTCGTCTGCGCGGCGACGGCGAGCGCGGGCTTCCCCGCCGTACGGAACACCTCGACGACGGCGCTGTGCGCGGCGATCCGGTGCTCCCAGTTCGCCAGGGAGGCGCGGCGCAGCGAGATCGACAGGGTCGACGCCCGGCGCCGCACGTGCCAGACGTACACGGGTACGTCGGTGACGGCGAGCCGGGGGGCGGCGGCCTGGACGCGGGCGCTGAAGACGAAGTCCTCGTAGTGGAAGGCGCCGTCGGGGAAGCGGATCGCGTGCTTGTCGAGGAAGTCACGGCGGTACAGCTTGTTCACGGAGAGGGTGTCGAGGACGAACTCGGGGTGCCCCTCGACCCCTTCGAGGACGGTGCCCGGGAGGGTGGCGCCCTGGGAGACGTCGTACAGCGAGGGCGCCCAGACGGTCTCGCGGCCCTCGGGGAGCTCGCGCCGCACGCAGACGCCGGCGACGACGTCCGCGCGCCGCTCGGTCGCCACGGCGAGGAGTCCGTCGACGGCGCCGGGCATCAGCAGGTCGTCGCTGTCGAGGAACAGGACGTAGGGGTGGACGGCGGCGGAGACGCCGTCGTTACGGGGGGTGCCGCAGCCGCCGCTGTTGTCCGCGCGGATCAGCGGCCGTACCCGCGGCTCGTCGGCGAACCCGGCGAGCACGTCGGGGGTGGTGTCCCCGGAGGCGTCGTCGACGACGACGACCTCACCGACGGCCTCGCCCTGCGCGAGGGCCGAACGGATCGCGTCGCCGACGTGCTCGGCGTCGTTGTACGCGATGACGACGACACTGACACGTGCGGTGTCCTGCGGCTGGGGGGTCTCACTCACCCGAGAATCCTACGGGAGCCCCGCATCCGCCCCGGGACAGCGAGGAGGGCCGCCGAACGAATCGACGACCCTCCTCCGAGGTCCTGCTGCGCCGGACTCCGTCCGGCGGACCGGCACAGCCGCCCGGTCCCGCTAGAACGGGTCGAACTCGTCGTACTCCCGCTGCGCGTCGTCCCGCTGCGCGTCGCGGTCGCGGCGGCGCTGCGCCGCGGGGCGTGGGGCCTCCAGGCGGTGGTCCTCGCCGCGGCGGCCGAGCATCTCGGCGCCCGCCATCATCGAGGGCTCCCAGTCGAAGACGACCGCGTTGTCCTCGGTGCCGATGGCGACGCCGTCGCCCGCGCGGGCACCGGCCTTCATCAGCTTGTCCTCGACGCCGAGGCGGTTGAGACGGTCGGCCAGGTAGCCCACGGCCTCGTCGTTGTTGAAGTCGGTCTGGCGGACCCAGCGCTCGGGCTTGTCGCCGCGCACCCGGTAGACGTCCTCGACCTCGTCGTACGTGACGGTGAAGCCCGCGTCGTCGACGGCCTTCGGGGTGATGACGATCCGGGTCGCCTCCTCCTTCGGCTTGGCCGCACGCGCTTCCGCGACGATGCCGGCGAGCGCGAAGGAGAGCTCCTTCAGACCCGTACGGGCCACGGCGGAGGCCTCGTACACCTGGTAGCCGCGGGCCTCCAGGTCCGGGCGGATCATGTCCGCGAGGTCCTGGCCGTCCGGGATGTCGATCTTGTTGAGGACGACGATGCGGGGCCGGTCCTCGAGACCGCCGTACTGCCGGAGCTCCTCCTCGATGATGTCGAGGTCGGAGATCGGGTCACGGTCGGACTCCAGCGTCGCCGTGTCCAGGACGTGCACGAGGACCGAGCAGCGCTCCACGTGGCGCAGGAACTCCAGGCCCAGGCCGCGGCCCTGGCTCGCGCCCGGGATCAGGCCCGGCACGTCGGCGATCGTGTAGACGGTCGAGCCGGCCGTGACCACGCCGAGGTTCGGGACGAGCGTCGTGAAGGGGTAGTCGGCGATCTTCGGCTTGGCGGCCGAGAGAACGGAGATGAGCGAGGACTTGCCCGCGCTCGGGTAGCCGACGAGCGCCACGTCCGCGACGGTCTTGAGCTCCAGGACGATGTCCCGCGACTCGCCGGGCTCGCCGAGGAGGGCGAAGCCGGGGGCCTTGCGGCGGGCGGAGGCCAGCGCGGCGTTGCCGAGGCCGCCGCGGCCGCCCTGGCCCGCGACGAAGGTGGTGCCCTCGCCGACGAGGTCGGCCAGGACGTTGCCCTGCTTGTCGAGGACCACGGTGCCGTCGGGAACGGTCAGGACGAGGTCCTGGCCCTCCTTGCCGGAGCGGTTGTCGCCGGCGCCGGGCTGGCCGTTGGTGGCCTTGCGGTGCGGCGAGTGGTGGTACTCGAGCAGCGTGGTGACGGACTGGTCGACGACCAGGGTCACGTCGCCGCCGCGGCCGCCGTTGCCGCCGTCGGGTCCGCCGAGGGGCTTGAACTTCTCCCGGTGAACGGAGGCGCAGCCGTGGCCTCCGTTACCCGCGGCGACGTGCAGCTCGACGCGGTCCACGAAGGTGGTCATGGTGGTGCCTCCATTTGGGGATCCCCCCAGCCGAAGGTGGGGGAAGTACGGAATGTCTATCTAGTAACACGCGAAAGGCGGACCCGCTTCCCGTACGGGAAGTGAGGTCCGCCTCCGCAAAGATCCGATCAGGCGACCGGAACGATGTTCACGACCTTGCGGCCACGGTGGGTGCCGAACTGCACCGAGCCGGGCAGCAGGGCGAACAGCGTGTCGTCGCCGCCACGGCCGACGCCCGCGCCGGGGTGGAAGTGCGTGCCGCGCTGGCGAACGAGGATCTCACCAGCGGAAACGACCTGACCGCCGAAGCGCTTCACGCCGAGCCGCTGGGCATTGGAATCGCGCCCGTTCCGGGTGGACGATGCGCCCTTCTTGTGTGCCATGTCTCAGTCCCTCTTACTTCGCAGCCGCAGGGATACCGGTGACCTTGATCGCCGTGTACTGCTGGCGGTGACCCTGGCGACGGCGGTAGCCGGTCTTGTTCTTGTAGCGCAGGATGTCGATCTTGGCGCCCTTGTGGTGGTCCACGACCTCGGCCGTGACCTTGATGCCGGCCAGGACCCACGGGTCGCTGGTCACGGCGTCGCCGTCGACAACGAGCAGGGTCGAGAGCTCGACCGTGTCGCCAACCTTGGCAGTGGAAATCTTGTCAACCTCAACGATGTCGCCGACAGCAACCTTGTGCTGGCGACCACCGCTGCGCACGATGGCGTACACGCGGATCTCTCTCTCACTCGGGATCGAAAACCTCTGAAGCCAGCCGCCCACACGGGCCCGAGGGCCTGCGGCGTTCCGGAATCGGACGAGCGGCCTCTCCCGACGAGCGGGAGGGAGTTGCTCAGAGGTGCGACGCGTCCAGTCAGACACGCCGACGGTCTAGGTTACGGGCGGTGGCCACAGAGGGTCAAATTCGCCCGAGCGGGTGCGGGGCGGGCCCGAGGGGCGGCCCCCCCCCCGGGGGGGGGGGCGGGGGGGGTGTCGTTTAAACAACAGAAGCGGGCGCCCACAAAAACAGGTTTTATAA
>NZ_JBSGTX010000004.1:81301-129639 GCF_053607625.1 Streptomyces sp. NPDC055103 | reverse complement strand
GGGGGGGGGGCCACCGCGGTCAAAAGCCGCCGGCGGGGGGGGGGGCCGCCCCCGGGGCCCGCCCCGCACCCGGTGGGTCAGTCCTGGGCCGGAGCCGTGGTCTTCTCCGCCGCCTTCTTGGCCGGGGCCTTCTTGGCGGTGGTCTTCTTCGCCGCCGTCTTCTTGGTCGCCGCCGTCTTCTTGGTGGCGGCCTTCTTGGCCGTGGCCTTCTTCGCGGTCTTGCGCGCGGCCGTCTTCTTGGCCGGCGCGGCCTCGCTCTCGGCCTCGGCCTCGGGCTCCGCCGTGGCGGCCTCGGCCGGGGCCGTGGTGACCACGACGACGGCGGCTTCCTCGGCGCCCGCGGGCGAACCGGCGGGAGCGGTGGCCTTGCGGACCACCCGGCGACGGGCACGCGGCGGGGCGGCCACGGGGGCCTCCTCGACGGCGGGCTCGGGCGCGGGCTGCACGACGGGCTCCGGCTCCGGGGCGGCCACGGGGACCTCCTCGGCGACGGGCGCGGCGACCGGCTCGACGACGGCGGGCTCGGCGGCCTCCGTGGTCGACACGACCGGGGACGTCGCCCGGCGGGTGGCGCGACGGCGGCCGCGCGGCGCCGGGGCGGCGGTCTCCTCGACCACCGGCTCGACGACGGCTTCGGCGACCGGCTCCGGCACGACGACCGGCTCGGGCTCCGGCACGACGACCGGCTCCGGCTCCACCACGTAGCTCTCGGTCTCCACGACCGGGGCCGGGGCGACCGGCGCGGACACCCTGCGGGTGGCGCGACGACGTCCACGACCGCGCGTGGCGGCGGCCTCGGCCTCGGCGACGCTGCCGTACAGCTCCTCGTCCGGGGCGATGGGCTCGGGCAGGGCCACCGGCGCGGCCAGCTCCGCCGCGACCTCGGCCTCGGTCTCGACCTCGGTCTCGACGTCGGTCTCGATGGCCTCGTGCTCGTGGACGTGCTCGGCGCCGCGGCCGCGCTTCTTCGCCCGCTTGCCGCCACCGCCGACGGCGGCCGGCTGCTCCATGTGGACGATGACGCCACGGCCGTTGCAGTGGACGCAGGTCTCGGAGAAGGACTCCAGGAGGCCCTGGCCGACCCGCTTGCGGGTCATCTGGACCAGGCCGAGCGAGGTGACCTCGGCCACCTGGTGCTTGGTCCGGTCACGGCCCAGGCACTCCAGGAGGCGGCGCAGCACCAGGTCGCGGTTGGACTCCAGGACCATGTCGATGAAGTCGATGACGACGATGCCGCCGAGGTCGCGCAGACGCAGCTGGCGCACGATCTCCTCGGCCGCTTCGAGGTTGTTCCTCGTCACGGTCTCTTCGAGGTTGCCGCCCTGACCGGTGAACTTGCCGGTGTTGACGTCGACGACGATCATCGCCTCGGTCTTGTCGATCACCAGCGAGCCGCCGGACGGCAGCCAGACCTTGCGGTCCAGCGCCTTCATGAGCTGCTCGTCGATCCGGTACGTCGCGAAGACGTCGACCTCGCTCGTCCACTTGGACAGGCGGTCGGCCAGGTCCGGGGCGACGTGCGAGACGTATCCGTGGATGGTCTCCCACGCCTCGTCGCCGCTGACGATGACCTTGGAGAAGTCCTCGTTGAAGATGTCGCGGACGACCCGGACGGTCATGTCCGGCTCGCCGTACAGCAGGCTCGGCGCGCTCGTCGAGATCTGCTTCGCCTTCTTCTGGATGTCCTCCCACTGCGCCTGCAGGCGCTCGACGTCGCGGCGCAGCTCGTCCTCGCTCGCGCCCTCGGCGGCGGTGCGCACGATGACGCCCGCGTCCTCGGGGACGATCTTCTTGAGGATGGTCTTCAGCCGGGCGCGCTCGGTGTCCGGGAGCTTGCGGCTGATGCCGGTCATCGAGCCCTCGGGGACGTACACGAGGTAGCGGCCGGGGAGGGAGACCTGGCTGGTCAGACGAGCGCCCTTGTGGCCGATCGGGTCCTTCGTGACCTGCACGAGGACCGACTGGCCGGACTTGAGGGCGGTCTCGATGCGGCGCGGCCCGTTGGCCATGCCGAGCGCCTCGAAGTTGACCTCACCGGCGTACAGGACGGCGTTGCGGCCCTTGCCGATGTCGACGAAGGCGGCCTCCATCGACGGCAGGACGTTCTGGACCTTGCCCAGGTAGACGTTGCCGACGTACGAGGTGGCCTGCTCCTTGTTGACGTAGTGCTCGACGAGCACGTTGTCTTCCAGGACGCCGATCTGGGTGCGCTCGCCGCTCTGGCGGACGACCATGACGCGCTCGACGGCCTCGCGGCGGGCCAGGAACTCGGCCTCGGTGATGATCGGGACGCGGCGGCGGCCCTGCTCGCGGCCCTCGCGGCGCCGCTGCTTCTTGGCCTCCAGGCGGGTCGAGCCCTTGATGGACTGGACCTCGTCGGCGCCGGTGCCGGGCTCGGCCTTCTCGCGGGCCGGGCGGGGCTCGCGGACCTTGACGACCGTACGGACGCCTTCCTCCTCGGCGCCCTCGGCGTCGGCGGAGGCGTCCCCGCTGCGACGGCGGCGACGGCGACGGCGACGGGAGCTGCTGGAGCCGCCGGCGTACGCCTCGGCGTCGTCCTGCTCCTCCTCGCCCTCCTCGGTCTCGGCCTCGTCCTCGGCGCGGAGCTCGTCGGACTCCTCGGTCTCGTCGACCTCGGCGAGCTCACCGCGGCGACGGCGACGGCCACCACGGCGGCGACGGCGGGACGGGCGGTCCCCGTACTCGTCGGTCTCCTCGGCCTCCTCGGCCTCTTCGAGCTCGTCCGCGACGGCCTCGACCTCGGGCTCGTCGGCGACGGTGACCGGGACGGGCTCGACGGCGACGGGCTCGCCGCGGCGGCGCCGGCGGCGGCGGGAGCCGGCCTCGGCGCGCTCGGTGGCCTCGGGGATCTCGATGGGCCCGGTCGCCTCGGCGACCTCGGCCTCGGCCTCGACGGTCTCGTCGAGCTCGTCCTCCTCCAGCTCCTCCGGCTCCACGACCTCGGCGGCCTGCAGGGCGGCCGTCTCCGGGGTCTGGAACATCGGCTCGGAGAACACCGGAGCCTGGAAGACGGCGACGGCGGGGCGCTCGGCGCGGCGGGCGCGGGACGTCTCCGGCTTGGTGACGGGCTCGGACGTGAACTGCGGCGAGGTCGCGCGGCGGCGGCCGCGACCACGGGTGGCGGCGGTCTCGGCGGCGGCGACCTCGGCCTCCTCGGAGGCGATCTGCGCCACGGCGGCCTGCGGCAGCGACTCGCCGGTGGTGGCGGCCTCGGCGGCCGTCTCGGGGGTCGCCTCGGGCGACGTGACCCTGCGGGTGGCGCGGCGGCGGGTGCGCGGGGCGGGCGCGGCGGCCTCGGGGGCCTCCTCGACCGGGGCGGCGACGGTCTCGGCGACCGGAGCGGCCTCGACGGCGGGCTCCTCGGCAGCGGCCGTGGCGGTCACCGGCGACGTGGCCTTACGGGTGGCACGGCGACGCGTCGGGCGCGCCGGGGCGGCCTCGGGGGCCTCCTCGGCCGGGGCGGCGACGGTCTCGGCGACCGGAGCGGCCTCGACGGCGGGCTCCTCGGCAGCGGCCGTGGCAGTCACCGGCGACGTGGCCTTACGGGTGGCACGGCGACGCGTCGGGCGCGCCGGGGCGGCATCCTCGGCCGCGGCCTCGACGGCGGGCTCGGCCGCCGCGGAGGTCTCCGCGAGGGGGGCGCCGGCCTCGGCCGTCTCGGCGACCGGAGCGGTGGCCTTGCGGGTGGCGCGGCGGCGGGTGCGCGGCGCGGGGGCGGCCTCGGCCTCGACCGGGGCGGCCTCCACGGCCGGGGTCTCGGCGGTGGCCGTGGTCTCGGTGGTTTCGGCGCCCGCCGTCACCGGCGGACCGGCGGGGCGGGAAGCGGCGCGGCGCCGACGGCGCGGCGGCAGCTTGTCACTGGGGGCGTTGGTGTCTTCGTTGGACTCGAGCATGCGGGCGGTTCTCCCGTCACGCTCCCGGGCGCCGCGTCTGGTTCCGGTCCGGCGGCACGATCACGCCTGTGGCGCGGTGCCGCCGTCCGGGGCGCGGGCGCCGCACGGGAGCTGATGTCTGGCTCGCCGGTTCCGTACGCCCCAATGACGTACGGCCTGGCGAAAGTCTCCTGGTCAGTGCGCTGCCCGACCCAGGTGGCTCCCGAGTACCAGGGCGGCGCTACAACGACCGCTCCCTACGCGGTACCTGCACCCGGCGCCGTCGCTGAGGCGGTCGCGGCGGCCGTGGATGAAGCGGCCGTGACTGCCTCGCGGTCGGGCGCGAGCGGGTCGGTCACCGTGCCGGACTCCTCGTCGAAGAGCCCCTGCGCCAGCCTGGTCACCGCTGCGGGGACCGGCGGCGCCAGGTCGGCCACAGCTCGGAGACCGGACAGGACGTCGTCGGGTCGTACGGCAGGTGTCACGTGCCGAACAACCAGCCGCAGTATCGCACAGGCGCTGTCCAGCGGCCTATCGCCCTGGGGATCGCCCTGGGGACGGGAAACCGACAGCTCGGTGACCGCGGAGCGGGCGTCGAAGGTGCGGATGCCGTTCTTGGTCTTGCGCTGTACTTCCACGGTCTCGGCCGCGAGAAACGCCTCGGCGGCCTTCTGCGCGTCCTCGACGGTGACGCCTTCGAGGCGCAGCTCCCACACGGAGGCGGTGAGCCGGTCCGCGAGACCCGAGGTCCGGGCCTCGACGGCGTCGGTGATGTCGAGGCCCGTGGGAAGGGACTCGTCGAGCAGGGCCCGCAGCATCTCGGGGTCGCGCGTCTGGGTGAGCGCGATCTCCAGGTACTCGGCCTCGGAGCCCGTACCGGTCGGGGCTGCGTTGGCGTACGACACCTTCGGGTGCGGGGTGAACCCCGCCGAGTACGCCATGGGCACCTCGGCGCGGCGCAGCGCACGCTCGAAGGCGCGCTGGAAGTCACGGTGGCTGGTGAACCGGAGGCGGCCGCGCTTGGTGTAGCGCAGTCGGATGCGCTGCACCGCCGGTGCGGGCGGCGGGCCTTCGGGCTGTCGCTTGCCCAGTGGTTCTTCTCCTCGGTGCGGGGCGGCGCGGGTGGCGCCGTCCACGAGATGTGCGGGTGGCCCTGGGGGTCCCGCCCGGTTCACCCCCGCTTTCGCAGGGAGATCTCGGGGGCGGGCGCCGCGCCGGGGACGTTCGTTGTACTACCCAGAGTACGCGTTCGGGCCACCTCCGGTTCCCGGGGCTCGGTCATCCGGGCTCCGCCGACCAGGGCGCGCCATGCGTCGCGTCGAGCGTCCCGCACGGTGGCGCGGGCGGCGGTGAGCGCCTCCCGAACGGCCCGCCCGGTCTCGACGGCGGCCCTGCGGGCCGGGGCCAGGACGCTGTCGCGGATCCAGTGCCCGACTGGCCGGACGACCTGGGTCCAGGACCAGGCCACCGGCCGTCCGACCAGGTTCCAGGCGACCCGCTTGAGGGCCCGCCCGACGGCCAGGGAGAGGAATCCGGCGACCCGCCAGCAGATGGCGAGGGCGTCCCGGATCTCCCGCCCGACGGGCGCGAGGACCCGCTTCCAGAGCCATGTGGCGGGGACGGCGATCCCGTACCGGAGGAGCGGTGCGAGGACGTACCGCCACGGCCACACGAACAGCACGGTGGCGAGCCCGATCGCGCAGAACCGCAGGCCGTGTCCCAGTCCCGTGAGGACGAGGGCCAGTCCTCGTCCGAGTCGGGTGAACCCCCAGGCCAGGCCGCGTCCCGCGCCGACGACCAGCCAGGTCACGCCGAGCCCCAGGGGTGCGAGGACCCATCGGTACAGCCAGCGCGTGGGCATCGCCACGCCGTACAGGGCGAGCGGCACGAGCGCGTACCGCAGGAGCGCGGAGCCGAGCGGGGCGAGCACGTGCCGTCCGAGCCAGACGGCGGGGACGGCGATCCCGTACCGGACGACGGGCACGAGCACGTAGCGCCAGAGTCCCACCCACGGCCAGACGAACAGCGTCATGCCCAGCAGTCGGCCGGCGACGGACAGTCCCCGGCCGACGCCGGTGCCCACCCGCGCCAGCCCCCGGCCCACCCCCGTGAGCGCCCACGCGATCCCCCGGCCCATCGGCGCGAGCACCGAGCGGTACAGCCGGCGGGCCGGGCGCGTCACGAGGTGGTGGAGGAGCCATGCCAGGCCTCGGCCCGTCGGGCGGAGGAGGGTGCGGTCGAGGACGTGGGCCGCGGCCTTGAGGGCGTCCCAGGTCATCCGGACCGGGAGGACGACGAGCAGCACGACGATCCGGACCGGGATGCGGATCAGGGCTGGTGGCGGAGGGTTCTCCAGGCTCATGCCCGGAATGACGCAACGGCCCGGCGTGAGGTTTCCCTCGCGCCGGGCCGTCACCCGAGTGTTACCCGTTCGGCCTACTTCACGACCGACAGCGGCAGCAGCTTCTTGCCCGTGGGGCCGACCTGGATCTCGGTCTGCATCGCGGGGCAGACACCGCAGTCGAAGCACGGCGTCCAGCGGCAGTCCTCGACCTCGGTCTCGTCGAGCGCGTCCTGCCAGTCCTCCCAGAGCCAGTCCTTGTCGAGACCGGAGTCCAGGTGGTCCCAGGGCAGGACCTCCTCGTAGGTGCGCTCGCGGGTCGTGTACCAGGCGACGTCCACGCCGAAGGCGGGCAACGTCTTCTCGGCGGACGCCATCCAGCGGTCGTACGAGAAGTGCTCGCGCCAGCCGTCGAAGCGGCCGCCGTCCTCGTACACCGCGCGGATGACCGAGCCGATGCGGCGGTCGCCGCGCGAGAGGAGGCCCTCGACGATGCCGGGCTTGCCGTCGTGGTACCGGAAGCCGATCGAGCGGCCGTACTTCTTGTCGCCGCGGATCTTGTCGCGGAGCTTCGTGAGCCGCGCGTCCGTCTCCTCGGCCGACAGCTGCGGCGCCCACTGGAACGGGGTGTGCGGCTTGGGGACGAAACCGCCGATGGAGACGGTGCAGCGGATGTCGTTCTGGCCGGAGACCTTGCGGCCCTCGGCGATGACCTTGACGGCCATGTCACCGATCTGGAGGACGTCCTCGTCGGTCTCCGTCGGCAGGCCGCACATGAAGTACAGCTTCACCTGGCGCCAGCCGTTGCCGTACGCGGTGGAGACGGTCCGGATGAGGTCCTCCTCCGAGACCATCTTGTTGATGACCTTGCGCATGCGCTCGGAGCCGCCCTCGGGGGCGAAGGTGAGGCCGGAACGGCGGCCGTTCCTCGTGAGCTCGTTGGCCAGGTCGACGTTGAACGCGTCGACGCGGGTCGAGGGGAGGGACAGGCCGACCTTGTCCTCCTCGTACCGGTCGGCGAGGCCTTTCGCGATGTCACCGATCTCGGTGTGGTCCGCGGAGGACAGCGAGAGGAGGCCGACCTCCTCGAAGCCGGTCGCCTTGAGGCCCTTCTCGACCATCTCGCCGATGCCGGTGATGCTTCGCTCCCGCACGGGGCGCGTGATCATGCCGGCCTGGCAGAAACGGCAGCCGCGGGTGCAGCCGCGGAAGATCTCGACGGACATGCGCTCGTGGACGGTCTCCGCGAGCGGGACGAGCGGCTGCTTGGGGTAAGGCCACTCGTCGAGGTCCATGACGGTGTGCTTGGAGACCCGCCACGGCACGCCGGAACGGTTGGGCACGACACGGCCGATGCGGCCGTCCGGCAGGTACTCGACGTCGTAGAACGCCGGGATGTAGACCGCGCCGGTCTTCGCGAGACGGAGGAGGACCTCCTCGCGGCCACCCGGCCTGCCCTCGGCCTTCCAGGTGCGGATGATCTCGGTCATGTCGAGGACGGCCTGCTCGCCGTCGCCGATGATCGCCGCGTCGATGAAGTCCGCGATCGGCTCGGGGTTGAAGGCGGCGTGGCCGCCGGCGAGCACGATCGGGTGGTCGACGGTCCGGTCCTTCGCCTCCAGCGGGATGCCGGCGAGGTCGAGGGCGGTCAGCATGTTCGTGTAGCCGAGCTCCGTGGAGAAGCTCAGGCCGAAGACGTCGAAGGCGCCGACGGGGCGGTGCGAGTCGACCGTGAACTGCGGGACCTTGTGCTCACGCATGAGCTCTTCGAGGTCCGGCCACACGCTGTACGTGCGCTCGGCGAGGACGCCCTCGCGCTCGTTGAGCACCTCGTACAGGATCATGACGCCCTGGTTGGGCAGACCGACCTCGTACGCGTCCGGGTACATCAGCGCCCAGCGGACGTCGGCGGACTCCCACGGCTTCACCGTGGAATTCAGCTCTCCACCGACGTACTGAATCGGCTTCTGCACGTGCGGGAGCAGAGCTTCGAGCTGCGGGAAGACAGACTCGGCAGCAGACATCTCGAACCTTCGTGAGCTGGCAGGGGGGCGACTCTCAAGCGTACCCCGGTGCTCAGCGGCTCAGCGCCGCCCGGATTTTCGGGGCCGAGCTCTTGGCCCAGACCCCAGGGAGATCGCGCTCCGCGGCCGTCGCCGCCACTTCCTCGCGGCCGTGGAGAAGTCCCCAGGTGAAAGCGGACTCCCCGGCCGCGTGGGCCTGGGTCGCGATCTCGTGCAGGGCGTCGCGGGCGACGACGCTGTCCTGGTGTTCGCCCAGCAGGGACTGGACGGATTTCACACGCTTGGCGAACTTACGTGCGGGCTTCCCCAGGGCGGGGCGGGCCGCGTCGGCTGCGTACCGGGCGCGTTTGGCGGCCTTGCGGGCCGCGTGGAGCGCGAGGTCGCGGTCGTGGCCGGGATCGAGGGCGAGGGCCCGGTCGACGCGGGAGGTCAGCCGGTCGTGGTCCTTGAGGACGGCGCGGGCGAGGACCTTGTGGGCGTCGCGGGCGGCGGCCTTCCGCAGGGGCGGGTCGGCGAGCAGTTCGTCGAGGGTGTCGAGGAGGGCGAGGTAGCGGGCCGAGTCCAGCGCGGCGAGGGCGCGGCGGCGGCCGCCCCGGGCCCGGGCCGCGGACCAGGTCCGCAGCCGGCCGCGCACCGGTCCGAGGCGCAGGTTCGGGGGCAGCGCGTCGATCCGGCCGCGCAGCCGCTCGGTCAGCACTTCCTGGTCCCTGGCGACGCCGAGCTCGCCGGCCAGCCACTTCAGCTCGGCCCCGACGGGCTTGGTGACGTCCCGGTCGAGGACCTTCCGGTACGTCTTGCAGGCGCTGCGCAGCCTGCGGCAGGCGACCCGCAGCTGGTGCACGGCGTCGGGCAGGTCGCGCCGGACGGCGGGGTCGAGCGCGACGATCGCGTCGATCTGCTCGCGTACGTACGCGAGCACGGCGTGCCCGGCGGTTCCGGGGGCGGGGGTCTCCGGCACCTCGTGGGGCTCGGCGGGAGCGGGTCCCGTCTCCGCCAGGGCCTTCGCCAGTTTCGACGGGGAGTCCGAGGGGCGGATGCCCGCCTTCCGCAGGCGCTTCTCGACGGTGTCGAGGATCCCGGGGTCGGCCTCGTCCGCCACCTCGACCTCGATCTCCGTCCAGGTCGCCTCGGCTCCCCCGGGCAGCCGCCGGGCGCGGACGGTGTCGACGGACAGCTCGGCGAGGAGCGCGCCGGTCGCGTCGGCGAGGTGACGGACGTCCCGCGCGGAGCGGAGGTGGACGACGGGGACGACCTCGCGGTCCCGGACCCGGGAACGCAGAAGCCCCGCCAGCTCACCCGGGAGGGTGTCGGCCAGCGGGGCCCTGATCTCGTCGCGGATTCCGGAGGCGACGGGGAACTTGAGGTGCCAGCCCTCGTCCTCGCCGCCGGTGCGGCGCCGCAGGGTGAGCCCGGCGGCGGCGAGCCGCAGGTCGGGCGTGTCGTAGTAGACCGCGTCGAGTTCCGTGACGCCCCGGTCCACGACCGACGAGACCCCGGGGACCCGGGTGAGGTCCGGCAGCCGGGTCTCGCCCGTGGCTTCGTACTTCCGCTCGATCTCGCGTTTCGTCTCCGCCATAAGACGAATCTAGACCTACGTCCAGACCTATGCCGTCATCGGGCGCTGCACCCTGATCGACTGGAGCAGTCCGATCGCCACCCACACCGCGAACATCGACGAGCCGCCGTACGAGACGAACGGCAGCGGCAGGCCCGCGACCGGCATGATGCCGAGGGTCATGCCGATGTTCTCGAAGGACTGGAAGGCGAACCAGGCGATGATGCCGGCTGCGACGACCGTGCCGTACAGCTCGGTGGTCTCGCGGGCGATCCGGCAGGCCCGCCAGAGCACGATGCCCAGGAGGACGAGGATCAGGCCGGCTCCGACGAAGCCCAGCTCCTCCCCCGCCACCGTGAAGACGAAGTCGGTCTGCTGTTCCGGGACGAACTGGCCCGTCGTCTGCGAGCCCTTGAAGAGGCCCGAGCCGAGGAGGCCCCCGGAGCCGATCGCGATCCGGGCCTGGTTGGTGTTGTAGCCGACGCCGGCCGGGTCGAGGTCGGGGTTGGCGAAGGCCGCGAAGCGGTTGATCTGGTACTCGTCGAGCATGCCGAGCGCGGTGACGAGGACCGCGCCGCCGACGCCGGCGCCGATCAGGCCGAGGACCCAGCGGTTGGAGGCGCCGGAGGCGAGCAGCACGCCGAGGACGATGACGGCCATGACCATGACCGAACCGAGGTCGGGCATCAGCATGACGATGCCCATCGGGAGGGCGGCCAGGGTGAGGGCCTTGGCGACGGTGCGATGGTCCGGGTGGAGCTGGTCGCCCGCGTCGACCTTGGAGGCGAGCAGCATCGCCATGACCAGGATGATCGTGATCTTCACGAACTCACTGGGCTGGAGCGAGAAGCCGCCGCCGACGACGATCCACGCGTGGGCGCCGTTGATGGTGGCACCGAGCGGGGTGAGGACGGCGAGGATCAGCACGATCGAGAGCGTGTAGAGGATCGGGACCGCGCCGCGCAGGGTGCGGTGGCCGAGCCAGATCGTGCCGATCATCAGGGCGACCCCGATGCCGGTGTTGAGCGCGTGCCGGAAGAGGAAGTAGTACGGGTCGCCCTGGTTGAGCTCGGTGCGGTTGCGGGTGGCGGACCACACGAGCAGCGCCCCGATGAAGGAGAGCGCCAGCGCCGAGAGCAGTATCGGCCAGTCGAGGCGACGGAGCATCGAGTCGCGGGCGGTGAGCTTCGCGAGCGGCCCGCGCTCGGGTGCGTAACGGGAGACGGAGAAGCTGGTACGGGTCGTCATCGCGTCAGTCCCTCAGGTGGGGAGGCGGGCCCGCGAGCGGCGGCGCTCCGTCGTTCTCGACCGGGGCGACCAGCTGCGCCTTCGGGTCGTACGGCTTGATGTCGGGGATGTCGATGGTGCCGTCCGGGTTGACCTTCGGCAGGGTCTTCTGCGGCCCGGGGAGCAGGGCCCGCTTGAGGTCCTGGTTGCCCGCGTCGTCGAGGCCGTAGATGGCGTCGTAGATGTTGCGCACGGCGGGGCCCGAGGCGCCGGAGCCGGTGCCGCCCTGGGAGATCGTCATGATGATCGTGAAGTCGTCGGTGTAGGTCGCGAGCCACGAGGTGGTCTGCTTGCCGTAGACCTGGGCGGTGCCGGTCTTGGCCCGCATCGGGATCTTGTCCTGGGGCCAGCCGCCGAACCGCCAGGCGGCGGTGCCGCCGGGCTCGACGACGGAGCGCAGGCCCTTGTCGAGGTCGCGGACGGTCTGGGCGCTGATCGGCAGCTTGCCGTGGGCGGTCGGCTTGATCTCGCGGACCTTCTTGCCGTCAGGGCTGATGACGGCCTTGCCGACGGTGGGGTCGTGGAGGGTGCCGCCGTTGCTGATGGCGGCGTAGGCGGTGGCCATCTGGATGGGGGTCACGAGGACGTCACCCTGGCCGATGGCGAAGTTGATGCTGTCGTAGGCCTTGAGCTGGTTGCCTTCGAGGCAGCTCTCGTACGCGATCTGCTCGACGTAGCTGCCGCCCTTCTTGCCCTGCTTGCACCAGGCGTCCTTGTTCGCCTCCCAGAAGCTCTGCTTCCACTGGCGGTCCGGGATGCGGCCCTTGACCTCGTTGGGGAGGTCGATGCCGGTCTCGGAGCCGAGCCCGAAGTCCCGGGCCGTCTTGTAGAACCAGTCGTTGGCACCCGGCTTGGCCTGGAGGCCGCCGTCGCGCTGCCACTCCTGGTGGCCCAGGGCGTAGAAGACGGTGTTGCAGGAGAACTTGAGGGCCTCGCCCAGGGTGATGGGGCCGTGTCCCTTGGACTCGAAGTTGGCGAAGCTGCGGCTGCCGAGGCTGTAGGAGCTGCTGCAGTTGTACTTGTCGTTGAAGTCGTGGCCGGCCCGTACGGCGGCGCTGGCCGACACCACCTTGAAGATGGAGCCCGCGGCGGCCTGGCCCTGGATGGCCCGGTTGAGGAGCGGGTAGTTGGAGTTCTTGCTGGTGAGCGCGGCGTAGTCGGTGGCCGAGATGCCGCCGACCCAGGCGTTCGGGTCGTAGTCCGGCTGGGAGGCCATCGCGACGACGCGGCCGGTCTTCGACTCCATGACGACGACGGCGCCCGCGTCGGCCTCGTACTTGCGGTTGGTGATCTTGTCGGTCTCCAGCCGGACGGCCTTCATCGCCTCGCTGAGCTCGTACTCGGCGACGGCCTGGACCCGGGCGTCGATGCTGGTGACGAGGGTGGAGCCGGCCACGCCGGGGTCGGACTCGGTCTGGCCCATGACGCGGCCGAGGTTGTCGACCTCGTAGCGGGTCACGCCCGCCTTGCCGCGCAGCTCCTTGTCGTACGTGCGCTCGATGCCGGAGCGGCCGACCTGGTCGGAGCGGAGGAACGGCGAGTCGCTGTCCTTGGCCTTCTCGATCTCGGCGTCCGTGACGGGCGAGAGGTAGCCGAGCACCTGGGCGGTACGGGCCTTGCCGGGCGCGGGGTAGCGGCGTACGGCGGCGGGCTCGGCAGTGATGCCGGGGAAGTCCTCGGTGCTCTCGCGGATCGTCAGGGCCTGCTGGGTGGTGGCCTCGTCGGTGACCGGGATCGGCTGGTACGGCGAACCGTTCCAGCAGGGCTTGGGCGTCTTGGAGTCGCAGAGGCGGATCTTGTTGATGACGTCCTCGGGCTTCATCTCCAGGACCTCGGCGAGCCGGGTCAGGACGGCCCTGCCCCTGTCCTTCATCTTCATCAGCTCGGTACGGGACGCGGAGACGACCAGACGGGTCTCGTTGTCGGCGAGCGGGACGCCGCGGGCGTCCAGGATGGAGCCGCGGACGGCGGGCTGGACGACCTGCTGGACGTGGTTGTTCTTCGCCTCGTCCGTGTACTCCTTGCCGTTGCGGATCTGGAGGTACCAGAGGCGGCCCCCCAGGGTCAGGAGCAGCGAGAAGACGAGGATCTGGATGACGACGAGCCGGATCTGGACCCGCGGGGTCCGCCCGGTCTCGGGGATGTTGCTCATACTGCCGGGACCCCCTCGGTCACAGTCGCTTGACTCCCTTGATGCGTCCGGCCCGTGAGGCGCGGCCCCGGGCGGCCTTGACGCGCAGGCCGCCGCGCTGGGTGCCGATCCGCAGGCCGGTACCGGAGGACAGCCAGCCGGAGGCGACGTCGGAGCCGTTGGCCCCGCCGGCGTCGGCGAGCGGATCGTTCTCGGCGCGTCTCGCCAGCGCCATGATGAGCGGCACGGCGAACGGCGCGAGGAGCAGGTCATAGACCGCCGCGGTGAACAGCAGGAAGCCCAGGCCCACATGGCGGGCGGCGGTGTCACCGACGAGGGCGCCCACGCCGGCGTAGAGCAGGGTGGAGCCGACGGCCGCGACGACGACGACGGCCATGGGGCCGGTCGCGGAGGTCAGCCGGCCGTTGTCGGGCTTGGCGAGGCCGACCAGGTAGCCGATGACGCAGAGCACGAGGGCGTAGCGGCCGGCGGCGTGGTCGGCGGGCGGGGCGAGGTCGGCGAGCAGACCGGCGGAGAAGCCGATCAGGGAGCCGCTGACGGGGCCGTAGGCCAGGGCGAGGGCGACCACGGTGAGGAGCACCAGGTCGGGGACGGCGCCGGGGAGTTGGAGGCGGGCGAGGACGGAGACCTGCACGACGAGGGCGACCACGATCAGGGTCGCGGAGAGGAGGATGCGGTTGAACTTCACGGTGTCGCGTCCCCCTGGTCCTGGCCCTGCTGGTTTCCGTCCTGCTGGTTCTGGCCCTGCTGGTTCTGGCCCTGCTGGTTCTGGCCCTGCTGGTTCGCGTCCGGTGGTGGTGGCGTGACCGTGACGGTGACGGTCGGCGCCGGCTTGGGCTTCTGCGGCAGGACCGTGTCACGGGGGTTGGACCGGGGCGCCTGGACGACGACGCCGACGATGTCGAGCTTGGTGAAGCCGACGTACGGCCGGACGTGGACGTTACGGGTCAGGCCGCCGCCCATCGGGTCGACGCGGACGATCTCGCCGACCGGGACGCCGGGCACGAAGGGCTTGTCGCCGCTGGAGCCGAAGGTGACGAGCCGGTCCCCCGGCTGCACCTTGGCCTTGCCGTTGAGGAGCTGGACGAGCAGGGCGCCGTTCCCCTGGCCGGTGGCGAAGCCGAGTTCGTCGGTCTTCTCCATGCGCGTGCCGACGGTGAAGTCGGGGTCGTTGGCGAGGAGGACCGTCGAGGTGGACGGGCCGACGGTGGTGACGCGGCCGACGAGTCCGGAGCCGTTGAGGACGGTCATGTCGCGCTTGATGCCGTCGCGGGCGCCGACGTCGACGGTCACCGTCCAGGAGAAGCCCTGGGCCGCTCCTATGGCGATGACCTGCGCGCCCTTGATGCCGTACTGCCCGGCGCCTGCGGTCTTGAGCATCGCGTCGAGTTCGCGCAGCCGGTTGCGGTTGCGGTCGTCGCTGCCGAGCTCGGCCTTCAGCTCGGCGTTCTCCTTCTCCAGGGCGGCGATCCGGGTGTGCCGCTCGCCCGAGTCGCGGACCGCGCCTATGGCGTTCCCGATGGGGTCGACGGCCGCCGCCACACCGTTCTCGACGGGCCCGAAGACCGCGGCGGCGGCCTGTCGGGCACCGTCGACGGGTGACTCCTGGCCTCCGCGGATGTCCACCGTGATCAGTGCGAACGCGATGGCGATCAGCAGCACCAGGAGCAGCCGGCTCTCTCGTGTGTCCCTCACGTGCGGCGGCCGTGCCTTTCCTCGTGGTTCGGTTGTTCGGCTGTGCTTGTTCTCTTGTGGGTTGCGCTCGTGCGGCGTGCTACCGGCCGCCGCGGTACGGCGCTAGCGGCGCGGCTGGGCGTCCAGCACCTGCTGGAGGGCCTCGAACTCCTCGACGCACTTGCCGGCGCCGAGCGCCACCGAGTCCAGCGGGTCCTCGGCGATGTGGATCGGCATGCCGGTCTCGCGGCGGAGCCGCTCGTCGAGGCCGCGCAGCAGGGCGCCTCCACCGGTGAGAACGATGCCGCGGTCCATGACGTCACCGGACAGCTCCGGCGGGCACTTGTCGAGGGTGGTCTTCACGGCGTCGACGATCGAGTTGACCGGCTCCTCGATGGCCTTGCGGACCTCGGCGGCGGAGATGACCACCGTCTTGGGCAGGCCGGAGACGAGGTCACGGCCGCGGATCTCGGTGTGCTCGTCGTTGTCGAGGTCGTAGGCCGAACCGATGGTGATCTTGATCTGCTCGGCGGTCCGCTCACCAAGGAGGAGCGAGTACTCCTTCTTGATGTGCTGGATGATCGCGTTGTCCAGCTCGTCGCCGGCGACCCGGATCGACTGTGCCGTGACGATTCCGCCGAGGGAGATGACGGCCACTTCGGTGGTGCCGCCGCCGATGTCGACGACCATGTTCCCGGTGGCCTCGTGGACGGGGAGGCCCGAGCCGATGGCCGCGGCCATGGGCTCCTCGATGATGTGGACCTGGCGGGCGCCGGCCTGCGTCGAGGCCTCGATGACGGCGCGGCGCTCCACGCCGGTGATGCCCGAGGGCACGCAGACGACGACGCGGGGGCGGGCCAGGTAGCGGCGCTTGTGGATCTTGAGGATGAAGTAACGGAGCATCCGCTCCGTGATCTCGAAGTCGGCGATCACGCCGTCCTTGAGCGGGCGGACGGCGACGATGTTGCCGGGCGTCCGGCCGATCATCTTCTTCGCCTCCGCGCCGACCGCCAGGATGCCGCCGGTGTTGGTGTTGATCGCGACGACGGACGGCTCGTTCAGAACGATGCCTCGGCCCCTGACGTACACCAGCGTGTTGGCGGTCCCGAGGTCGACAGCCATGTCACGGCCGATGAACGACATTGAGTTCCCCTTGATTTCCCATGGCTGAGGGTGGTGCGGCGTGGAGTTTTCCATCGTAGTGCCGCCCGCACGGATGCCGCGCGTTGGTCCACCTCAGTACTGGTGACGGCAGGACGCGGCGATCCGTTCCCGGGATTGGCGTTCATATGCCTGGGGGCGACCGAAATTCCTTCGGTCGCCCCACAGGGTTGTGCCGATCGACTGACGCCGGGTCAGTATCCGATCGACGACGGATCAGACGAGACCCGGGAAGAAGATCTTCAGCTCGCGGAGCGCCGACTCCTCGGAGTCCGAGGCGTGGATCAGGTTCTCGCGGACGATGGTGCCGAAGTCGCCGCGGATGGAACCGGGCGCGGCGGCGATCGGGTCGGTCGGGCCCGCGAGCTGGCGGACGCCCTCGATGACGCGCTCGCCCTCGACGACGAGCGCGACGACCGGACCGGAGGCCATGAAGCCCATCAGCGGCTCGTAGAAGGGCTTGCCCTTGTGCTCGCCGTAGTGCTGCTCCAGGGTGTCCTGGTCCAGCTCGCGCAGCTCCAGGGCCGCGAGGGTCCAGCCGGCCTTGCGCTCGATACGACCGATGATCTCGCCGATCAGGCCACGGCGGACGGCGTCGGGCTTGAGCAGGACGAGCGTGCGCTGGCTCACGGGGGAACTCCTTCGGAAATGCGGTGTGCGGGACCTCCGAGGCTACAGGTCCCGCACGGCCCTCGATTACGCAGCGTCAGGCCCTGCCGTGGCCTGCGCGGGCTGTGCGCCCTGCGACTCGGCCCAACGCGCCTTGATGTCGTCGACCTTGCGGCCGTAGTGCACCGAGGCCCACCACAGGACGGCGAAGGCCGCCCCGAGGGCGTACATGACCGGCACGAAGAAACCGCTGGCGATCAGGCCGATCTGGAGGGCCCAGCCGAGCTGCACACCGCCGGGACGGGTGACCATCCCGCACAGCAGCACCGAGAGGACCATCCCGACGCCGCAGACCCACCAGACGGTGGACATCGCCAGGCTGTCGTCCTTCATGGCGACGAGACCGGCGAAGCCGATCACGAAGAACTCGCCGATCAGCGTCGAGGAACAGAGCACGCGCATCGGTTCAGCCCCTTCGCAGCAGCAGTCGGGCGTCGCCGACCGTGAAGATCGAACCGGTCACGAGGACTCCCGCGCCGCCGTACTCGGCCTCTTCCTCCGCGAGGGTGATGGCCGCTTCCAGCGCGTCGGGCAGCCGCGGCTCGACGACGACCCGGTCCTCGCCGAAGACCTCGACCGCGATCGCGGCGAGCGCGTCGACGTCGGTGGCCCGCGGGTTGGAGTTCGCCGTGATGACGACCTCCGCGAAGATCGGCTCGAAGGCCTCCAGGAGACCCCGGGCGTCCTTGTCGCCGCTCGTGGAGACCACGCCGACGAGCCGCGAGAAGCCGAAGGACTCGCTGACGCCCTCGGCCGTGGCCCGCGCGCCGTGCGGGTTGTGCGCGGCGTCGAGGATCACCGTCGGCGAGGAGCGGACGATCTCCAGGCGGCCGGGCGAGGCGACCTGGGCGAAGGCCCGCCGGACCGTGTCCGGGTCCAGGGTCCTCGCGTGGTCCGAGCCGATCCCGAAGAAGGCCTCGACCGCGGCGAGCGCCACGGCCGCGTTGCGCGCCTGGTACGCGCCGTGCAGCGGCAGGAAGACACCGTCGTACTCGCCGCCCAGTCCGCGCAGGGTCAGCAGCTGCCCGCCGACCGCGACCTCGCGGGAGACGATGCCGAACTCCATGCCCTCGCGGGCGACGGTGGCGTCCGCCTCGACGGCCTTCTTCAGCAGGACCTGGGCCGCGTCCACCGGCTGCTGGGCCAGGATGACGGTCGCGCCCTGCTTGATGATCCCGGACTTCTCGCCGGCGATCTCGGCGGTGGTCCCGCCGAGCCGGTCGGTGTGGTCGAGGTCGATCGGGGTGACGACGGCGACGGAGGCGTCGATGACGTTCGTCGCGTCCCAGGTGCCGCCCATGCCGACCTCGACGACGGCCACGTCGACCGGGGCGTCGGCGAAGGCCGCGTAGGCCATTCCGGTGAGGACCTCGAAGAAGGAGAGGCGGTACTCCTCGCGGGCGTCGACCAGCTCCACGTACGGCTTGACGTCCTGGTACGTCTCGACGAACCGCTCGGCGGAGATCGGGGCGCCGTCCAGGCTGATGCGCTCGGTGATCGTCTGCACGTGCGGCGAGGTGTACCGCCCGGTGCGCAGCTCGAAGGCGCCGAGCAGCGCCTCGATCATGCGGGCCGTCGACGTCTTGCCGTTGGTGCCGGTGATGTGGATCGAGGGGTACGCGCGCTGCGGCTCGCCGAGCACGTCCATCAGGGCCGCGATCCGCGTGACGGAGGGCTCCAGCTTGGTCTCGCCCCAGCGGGTGGACAGCTCGGTCTCGACCTCGCGCAGCGCCTTGTCGAGCTCCGGGTCCTCGGGACGGCCCGGCACGGGGTCGCCCTGGACCGGGCCCGCCTGCGCGCGCAGGGTACGGCTGCCGGCCTCGATCACCGCCAGGTCGGGGTCGCGCGTTGTCTCGTTGTCGACGATGTCGTCGAACTGGTCACTCGGGTCGCTCGGCTCGCTCACGGGCCCAGTCTACGGAGGGGTACCGACAGGACCATGGACCCACCCCTTTCGGGACTTTCGGTCCCCCGTCCGCCGGAGCCGCCGGGCAAACTTGGCGATCATGGACATAGGGATCGACCTCGGTACGGCCAACACGCTCCTCTACGCCCGGGGCCAGGGCATCGTGCTCAACGAGCCGTCCGTGGTGGCGGTCCAGGAGGGCTCGCGGCAGGCGCTAGCGGTCGGCACGGAGGCGAAGGAGACCATCGGCCGCACGCCGGGTTCGATCACCGCGATCCGCCCCCTGCGCGACGGCGTGATCAGCGACTACGAGGCGGCCGAGGAGATGATCCGGCACTTCGTCCGCAAGGCCGTCCCCGGCCGCCGCCGGCCCCGGACCCGGATGGTGGTCTGCGTGCCGAGCGGGGTGACCCCGGTCGAGCGGCGGGCGATCGTGCACGCCTCGCTGTCGGCGGGGGCGCGGGCCGTGCACCTCGTCGAGGAGCCGATGGCGGCGGCGATCGGCGCCGGGCTCCCCGTCTCCGACCCGCGCGGCTCGATGGTCGTCGACATCGGCGGCGGGACGACCGAGGTGGCGGTCATCTCGCTGGGCGGCATCGTCACGGCCCGGTCGCTGCGGGTCGGCGGCGACCGGCTCGACGCGGCTGTCACCGACTTCGTCCGCAAGGAGCACTCGCTCCTCATCGGCGAGCGCACGGCCGAGGACGTCAAGGTCGCGATCGGCTCGGCGTGGCCAGTGCCCGGTGAGGAGGAACGGGAGCGGGCGACCTTCACCGTGCGGGGGCGGGAGAAGGTCAGCGGGCTGCCCCGGACGGTGGAGCTGACGGTGCCGGAGGTACGGGAGGCGCTCGACGAGCCGGTGGAGGCGATCATCGCGGCGGTGCGGGCGACGCTGGAGGAGTGCCCACCGGAGCTGTCCGGGGACGTGATGGAGCACGGCATCGTCCTGACCGGAGGCGGGGCGCTGCTGCCGGGCCTCGATCTGCGGCTGGCCTCGGCGACGGAGATCCCGGTCTTCGTCGCGGACCGCCCGCTGGACTGCGTGGCGCTGGGCTCGGGGCGGTGCGTGGAGGAATTCGACAGCCTCCAGCGGGTCATGGGGAAGGCGGAGCGGGTCCGCTGACGGACGCTCCGCCGATCAGCGGTTCAGGCCCGCCGGAAGCAGCGCCGTCACGACGTACGCGCCGTCCTCCGCGCGGGCCTTCAGCGTCCCGCCCATGCTGGTGACCCGTTCCTCCATGGAGAGCAGCCCGGTGCCGGTCGAGACGGGCGCCGGCTCCGGCGGGGTCTTCGGCAGCGGGTTGCGCACCTCGATCCGCAGGTCGGGCCCCTCCACCGTGATCGCGACCGTCACCGGCAGGCCCGGCGCGTGCTTGGCGGCGTTCGTCAGGCACTCCTGGACGACCCGGTGGACGGCCGCCTGCCGCAGCGGCGACAGCGCCTTGGCCGCGTCCGCGACCGTCAGCTCCACGGGGCCGCCCATCCGTTCGCTCTCCTCGGCGAGCGCGGCGAGCCCTTCGAGGCCGGGGGTGGCCGCGTCCCGGTCGGCGCGGCGCACGATCGTCTCGTTCAGCATGAGGTGGGCGCGCCGGGCGGTGTCCGCGAGCTCCTCGAAGTCCTTCCGGTGCGCCTCGCCCCGCGCCCGTACGGCGAGGACCTCGGCCCGCACCGCGAGGACGGTGAGCTCACGGCCGACCAGGTCGTGGACGTCCCGGCCGACGGAGATCCGCTCCTCCTGGACGGCCTGCCGGGCGGCGGCCTCGCGGCGCTGGACCTCCAGGGCGCGCACGAGGTCCTGCCGGTACGCGGCGATGCCGACGCCCGCCGCGAGGACGCCGATCGGGACGACGATGCTCAGGAAGCCGCTCAGGGTGTCGCCGTGCCGGATGGACCAGCCGGGCGTCTGGAAGAAGGCGCAGGCCACGCCGATGTAGAGCAGGGTCGCGGCGACGGCGGCCCGCCGTCCCCGGTACCGGCCGACCGAGTACAGCGCGAACTGGATCATGGTGAGCTCGTGGAGCCACCCCATCAGGCCGAGCGCCACGAGGTACGGGACCCACGGCAGCCGGCGCCTGAGCACGAGCGTCGCCGCCCCTGCCGCCAGGACGAGGGTCGCGGTGACCCCGGTGAGCGAGTTGTCGGCGCGGGCGAGCCCCGGCACGTCGAGGACCATCAGGCCGAAGGCGCTCAGCGCGGCGACGACATCGAGCGCGCGGGGCGAGACGGCCCACCGGTCCACGCAACGGCGCAGCGCGGGGACGGTGGGGAGGCGGGACATATCGTCCATCATCCAAGGCCTTTCGTCCCGAAGCCGTGGACCTGAAGTCCCTTCTGGTGTGAGATCGGGCACTTCGCCCATATTGCCGCTTGGCGTCGGCCCGGTCGCCCCGGAGTCCTGACGGGTACGCGGAAGGGGCCCGGAACCGTGTACCGGTTCCGGGCCCCTTCCCTGACGGGCTACGCCTGCGGCAGGTTCGCCAGCTGCGTCTGGATACGGGCGATGTCCTCGTCCGCCTTGGCGAGGCGGGTCCGGATCTTGTCGACCACGTTGTCCGGCGCCTTGGCGAGGAAGGCCTCGTTGCCGAGCTTCCCGTTCGCCTGCGCCTTCTCCTTCTCGGCGGCCGCGAGGTCCTTCGCGAGGCGCTTGCGCTCGGCGGCGACGTCGATCGTGCCCGACAGGTCGAGCGCGACGGTGGCGCCGGCGACGGGCAGGGAGGCGGTGGCGGAGAAGCCCTCGCCCTCCGGCTGGAGGCGCAGCAGCTGACGGATGGCCGCCTCGTGCGGGGCCAGCGCGGTGCCGGTCACGTCCAGGCGGGCCGGAACCTTCTGACCGGGCTGGAGACCCTGGTCGGAACGGAACCGGCGGACCTCGGTGACGACCTGCTGGACGAGCTCGATCTCCTTCTCGGCGGCCTCGTCGCGGAAGCCACTGTCCTGCGGCCAGTCCGCGATGACGAGGGACTCACCGCCGGTGAGGGTGGTCCACAGGGTGTCCGTGACGAACGGGACGATCGGGTGCAGCAGGCGCAGGGTGACGTCGAGGACCTCGCCGAGGACCCGCGCCGAGACCTTGGCCTGCTCGCCGCCGTCGAAGAACGTCGTCTTGGACAGCTCGACGTACCAGTCGAAGACCTCGTCCCACGCGAAGTGGTAGAGGGCGTCGGCGAGCTTCGCGAACTGGTAGTCGTCGTAGAAGGCGTCCGCCTCGGAGACGACCTTGTTCAGTCGCGAGAGGATCCAGCGGTCGGTCGCCGACATGTCCGCGACGTCCGGCAGCGGGCCCTCGACCGTGGCGCCGTTCATCATGGCGAAACGGGTCGCGTTCCAGATCTTGTTGGCGAAGTTCCGGGAGGCCTGGACCCAGTCCTCGCCGATCGGGACGTCGACGCCCGGGTTGGCGCCCTTGGCCAGGGTGAAGCGCAGGGCGTCGGAGCCGTACTTGTCCATCCAGTCCAGCGGGTTGACCGTGTTCCCGAACGACTTCGACATCTTCTTGCCGAACTCGTCACGGACCATGCCGTGGAACGCGATCGTGCGGAACGGCGGCTGACCGTCCATCGCGTACAGACCGAACATCATCATGCGGGCGACCCAGAAGAACATCAGGTCGTAGCCGGTGACCAGGACGGAGTTCGGGTAGAACTTCTCCAGGTCGGGCGTCCGCTCCGGCCAGCCGAGCGTGGAGAACGGCCACAGCCCGGACGAGAACCACGTGTCGAGGACGTCGGTGTCCTGCGTCCAGCCCTCACCCGTCGGCGGCTGCTCGTCGGGACCGACGCAGACCAGTTCGCCGTTCGGGCCGTGCCAGACCGGGATGCGGTGACCCCACCACAGCTGGCGCGAGATGCACCAGTCGTTGAGGTTGTCGACCCAGTCGAAGTACCGCTGCGACATGTCGGCCGGGTGGATGTTCACCTGGCCGTCGCGGACCGCGTCACCGGCGGCCTTGGCCAGCGTCTCGACCTTGACCCACCACTGCAGCGACAGACGCGGCTCCAGCGTCGTCTTGCAGCGCGAGCAGTGCCCGACGGAGTGGGAGTACGGACGCTTCTCGGCGACGATCCGACCCTCGGCCCGCAGGGCGGCGACGATCGCGGAGCGCGCCTCGAAGCGGTCCAGGCCCTGGAAGGGACCGTGGACGGTGATGACACCGCGCTCGTCGAGGACCTCGATGGACTCGAGGTCGTGGCGCTGGCCGATCGCGAAGTCGTTCGGGTCGTGCGCCGGGGTCACCTTGACGGCACCCGTGCCGAACTCCGGGTCGACGTGGGTGTCGGCGACGACCGGGATGGTCCGGTCGGTCAGCGGCAGCTTGATCTGCTTGCCGATGAGGTGGGCGTAGCGCTCGTCGTCGGGGTGGACGGCGACGGCGGTGTCACCGAGCATCGTCTCGGCGCGGGTGGTGGCGACGACGATGGTGTCGTCACCCTCGCCGTACTTCATGGAGACGAGCTCGCCGTCGTCGTCCTGGTAGTCGACCTCGATGTCGGAGATGGCCGTCAGACAGCGCGGGCACCAGTTGATGATGCGCTCGGCGCGGTAGATCAGGTCGTCGTCGAACATCTTCTTGAAGACGGTCTGGACGGCGCGGGACAGGCCCTCGTCCATGGTGAAGCGGTCCCGGCTCCACGCCAGGCCCTCGCCGAGGCGGCGCATCTGACCGGCGATCTGACCGCCGGACTCGGCCTTCCACTCCCAGACGCGCTCGACGAAGGCCTCGCGGCCCAGGTCGTGGCGGGACTTGCCCTCCTTGGCGAGCTCGCGCTCGACGACGTTCTGGGTGGCGATGCCGGCGTGGTCCATGCCGGGCTGCCACAGCGTCTCGAAGCCCTGCATGCGCTTGCGGCGCGTGAGGGCGTCGATCAGCGTGTGCTCGAAGGCGTGGCCCAGGTGGAGCGAGCCGGTGACGTTCGGCGGCGGGATGACGATGGTGTACGCGGGCTTCTCGCTCTTCGCGTCCGCCTCGAAGTACCCCCGGTCTACCCAGCGCTCGTACAGCGGCCCCTCTACCTCGGCCGGCGCGTACTGGGTCGGCAGTTCGGTGGTGGGCGCTGTCTGCTGCTGAGTGTTCTCGGTCACGGGGCCAGTTTAGGGGTGTCGCCGCCCAGTCCTGAAACGCTTTGGTTCGGTAACGGTGTGGCCCCCGCCGCACTTACGCCTCCGCAGTTCCGTCAGGATGTTCGGAGGCATAAACATCCTGTGAGGGGAACCTGTCGATGAGCTACAACCAGCCGGGCCCGTACGGCGGCCAGCAGCCGCAGCAGCCCGGGCCGTACGGCCAGCCCGGTCAGCCCGGCCCGTACGGTCAGCAGCCGGGGCCGTACGGCCAGCCCCAGGCTCCGCAGCCCGGTTACGGATACCCGCAGCAGGCCCCGCAGGGCGTCCCTCCGCAGCAGGCCCCTTACGGATACCCGCAGCAGCCCCAGCAGCCCGGCCCGTACGGCCAGCAGCCGCAGTACGGCGCCCCCCAGGGCCCCGGCGGCTACATGCCGCACCCGCCGGCCCCGAAGAAGTCGAAGACGGGCCTCGTCATCGGCGCGGTCGCGGTCGTCGCGGCGCTCGGCGTCGGCGCGTACTTCCTGCTCGGCGGCGGTGGCTCCTCGGTCGCGGACGACGGCCCGCACAAGCTGACGACCCCGGAGACGGTGCTCACCGAGTACAAGAAGCAGCCCGGCAAGGAGGGCGGCGACAAGGACTCCCTCAAGGAGGCCCAGCAGAACGGCGTCAAGAACGCCACGAACGTCGGCGCCAGCTACCAGGTGAAGGACCCGGCCAACCCGCTCGGCGGCAAGCTCCTCTCCTTCAGCGGCCTCTACGGCGAGATCGACGACCCCGAGAAGGTCATCGACAACGTCTTCGCGAGCATCAAGACGGAGTCCGAGAAGGACAAGGGCGCGAGCACGGCCGGGGAACCGAAGATGGAACTGGAGGGCAGCCCGCAGGAGTTCACTCCCGCGGAGCTCGACGGCGCGCTCCTCAAGTGCCAGCAGGCCAAGTCCAAGGCCGACCCGGCCAGCTCCACCCCGGCGATGGCCATGACGTTCTGCGTGTGGGCGGACCACAGCACGGTCGGCTTCGTGACCCCGGTCAACATGGCCGACATGCTCGCGGGCAAGGCAGGCTCGATGGAGGACGCCGCCTCCATCACCGCCAAGCTGCGCAAGGAAGTCCGCGTCAAGCTCTGAACCCCGGCGTCACCGACCGGACATGAGTGAGGGGGTCCCGCCTCGAAGGTGGGACCCCCTCACTCATGACTCACTCGCCGTCAGGCCGACTTCTCGTGCCTGCCGTCGTTCTTCACGATCCGGGGGACCAGCGTCGGGTTGACGTTGTTCCGGACGACGTCCGCCGTGATGACGACCCGGGCCACGTCCTTGCGGGACGGGACCTCGTACATCACCGACTGGAGGACCTCCTCCATGATGGCGCGCAGGCCGCGCGCGCCGGTGCCGCGCAGGATCGCCTGGTCGGCGATGGCCTCCAGGGCCGGGCGGTCGAAGTCCAGCTCCACGCCATCGAGTTCGAAGAGGCGCTGGTACTGCTTCACCAGCGCGTTACGCGGCTCGACGAGAATCTGGAGGAGCGCCTCGCGGTCCAGGTTGTGGACCGAGGTGAGGACGGGGAGACGGCCGATGAACTCCGGGATCATCCCGAACTTCACCAGGTCCTCCGGCATGACCTCCTGGAACTGGTCGCTCGCCTCGATCTCGCGCTTGGAGCGGATGGTCGCCCCGAAGCCGATGCCCTTGGCGCCCGCCCGCGACTCGATGATCTTCTCGAGGCCGGCGAAGGCACCGCCCACGATGAAGAGCACGTTCGTCGTGTCGATCTGGATGAACTCCTGGTGCGGGTGCTTCCGGCCGCCCTGCGGCGGTACGGAGGCCGTGGTGCCCTCCAGGATCTTGAGGAGGGCCTGCTGGACGCCCTCACCGCTCACGTCACGCGTGATCGACGGGTTTTCGCTCTTACGGGCGACCTTGTCGATCTCGTCGATGTAGATGATCCCGGTCTCGGCCTTCTTGACGTCGTAGTCGGCCGCCTGGATCAGCTTGAGCAGGATGTTCTCGACGTCCTCGCCGACATAGCCGGCCTCCGTCAGCGCCGTCGCGTCGGCGATGGCGAACGGGACGTTGAGCATGCGCGCCAGCGTCTGGGCCAGCAGCGTCTTGCCGGAGCCCGTGGGGCCCAGCAGCAGAATGTTGGACTTCGCCAGTTCGATGGCGTCGTCCCGACCCTGCGCGCCGCCGTTCTCACCGGCCTGGACGCGCTTGTAGTGGTTGTACACCGCGACCGAGAGGGCCTTCTTCGCGGGCTCCTGCCCGACGACGTACCCCTCGAGGAACTCGTAGATCTCACGGGGCTTGGGGAGTTCCTCCCACCGCACCTCGCTCGTCTCCGCGAGTTCTTCCTCGATGATCTCGTTGCAGAGGTCGATGCACTCGTCGCAGATGTACACACCGGGTCCTGCGATGAGCTTCTTCACCTGCTTCTGGCTCTTTCCGCAGAACGAGCACTTGAGCAGGTCGCCGCCATCACCGATGCGTGCCACGAGGTGCTTCCCCTTCGCCTGGGAGTGCTTGGTTCAGCGACTCCTGGTGCCTCATATTCGACGGTACCTTGCCGGGCCCCCCGTTCGGGCCCCCCTTGGCACGGTTCACATGGACGGGAATGCGTCCTGTGCCCCGTGCCGAGGGAAGGTCGGGCGTCAGCGCTCCGAGGAGGCCGTGCTCTTGCGGGTCGACACGATCTGGTCGACCAGGCCGTACGCGAGGGCGTCCTCAGCGGTCAGGATCTTGTCACGCTCGATGTCCTCGCGGATCTTCTCGATCGGCGTCGAGGAGTGCTTCGCCAGCATCTCTTCGAGCTGGCTGCGCATCCGCAGGATCTCGCGGGCCGCGATCTCCAGGTCGGAGAGCTGCTCACGGCCGGTGCCACCGGAGGGCTGGTGGATCAGCACGCGCGCGTTCGGCAGGGCCATCCGCTTGCCGGGCGTACCGGCGGCGAGCAGCACGGCCGCGGCGGAGGCCGCCTGGCCCATGCAGACCGTCTGGATGTCCGGCTTCACGAACTGCATCGTGTCGTAGATCGCCGTCAGCGCGGTGAAGGAACCACCGGGGCTGTTGATGTAGATGGAGATGTCGCGGTCCGGGTCCATCGACTCCAGGCACAGGAGCTGCGCCATGACGTCGTTGGCCGAGGCGTCGTCGATCTGCACGCCGAGGAAGATCACGCGCTCCTCGAAGAGCTTCGCGTACGGGTCGTACTCGCGGACGCCCTGCGAGGTGCGCTCGACGAAGCGCGGAACGACGTAGCGGTTGTCCATCGGAGCGCCGGTGTAGAGGCCGCTCGCGGAGAGGTTGTTCTGCATCTGGGGGTTCACCGTCCTGGTGGCGTTCGGTGGGCTGGGGCTCTTGAGCGGACTGCCGGGGCTCAGGCGCCCGTGCCGCCGCCGCCGGGAACACCCGCGGCGTGCGTGATGATGTCGTCGATGAGGCCGTAGTTCTTGGCCTCCTCCGCGGTGAACCAGCGGTCGCGGTCACCGTCGCGGATGATCGCCTCGACGGTCTGGCCGGAGTGGTGCGAGGTGATCTCGGCCATGCGCTTCTTCGTGCGAAGGAGGTACTCGGCCTGGATCTTGATGTCGGAGGCCGTGCCGCCGATGCCGGCGGAGCCCTGGTGCATCAGGATGTCGGTGTTCGGCAGGGCGAAGCGCTTGCCGGCGGTGCCCGCGGTGAGCAGGAACTGGCCCATGGAGGCCGCCATGCCCATACCGATGGTGACGACGTCGTTCGGAATGAACTGCATGGTGTCGTAGACGGCCATGCCGGCCGTCACGGAGCCACCGGGGCTGTTGATGTACAGGAAGATGTCCTTCTCCGGCTCGGCGGCCAGGAGGAGCATCTGAGCGGTGATCTTGTTGGCGATCTCGTCGTCGACCTGCTGGCCGAGGAAGATGATCCGCTCGCCGAGCAGCCGGTTGTAGACATGGTCGCCGAGGCCGCCACCGATGGACGGCTCACCCGCGGCGTAAGGCTTCAGATTCGTCACGTATCCACCTGCTCGTCTCCGACGGCCAAGGCCGTCTCAGCGTCTCGTTCCGAGGGCAGTGCCCTCGTATTCATGGACCCTAACGCGCAGGTAGGACAACGCCATCCCGGTTCCCGAACTGTTCGCTGGGAGCGCAAGGTCGGCGGTGACGTGTCACCCGGTCCGGGTACGTCCACGGGCCCGTACGCACAGCAGTGCGTACGGGCCCGTGGAGCGGGGTTCCGCGCGGGGCGCGGAGCCGCTTACTTGTCCTCGGAGACCTCGGACTCGCCGGTGACGGCCTCGACGGCCTCGGCGGCGGTCTCGACCTCGTCCTCGTCGTCGGAGAGGTCGACGACCTCACCGTTGCTGTCGAGGACCTTGGCGGCCTCGACGACGACCGCGAGGGCCTTGCCGCGGGCGACCTCGCCGACGAGCATCGGCACCTGGCCGCCCTGGGCCACGGCCTGGGCGAACTGGTCGGGGCTCATGCCGGAGGAGGCGGCACGACGGAAGAGGTGCTCGGTGAGCTCCTCGCGGGAGACGTCGAGCTTCTCCTTGTTGACGAGCTCATCCAGGATGAACTGCGTCTTGATGCCCTTCTCGGCCTGCTCCTTGGTCTCGGCCAGGAACTCTTCCTCGGTCTTGCCCTGGAGCTCCAGGTACTTCGCGAGGTCGATGCCCATCTGGCCGAGCTGGTGGTGCTCCAGGTTGTGCTTGCGGGTGTTGATCTCGTCCTCGAGAAGCTTCTCGGGCATCGGGACCTCGACCAGCTTGAGGAGCTCGTCGAGGACGCGCTCCTGGGCCTGGGTGGCCTGGTCGAACTGCTTCATGTTCTCGAGGCGCTTGCGGCTGTCGGCCTTGAGCTCGTCGAGGGTGTCGAACTCCGACGCCATCTGCGCGAACTCGTCGTCCAGCTCGGGAAGCTCACGGGCGGCGACGGTGATGACCTTGACGGTCACCTCCGCGTCCTTGCCCTCGGCGGAGCCGCCCTTCAGCTGCGAGGTGAAGGTGGCCTCGCCACCGGCCTCCAGGCCCTTGACGGCCTCGTCGATGCCGTCGAGCAGCTCGCCGGAACCGATGGTGTACGAGACACCGTCGGCGACACCGTCGGGGAGGACCTCGCCGTCGACCTTGGCCTCGAGGTCGATGGTGACGACGTCGCCGTCCTGGGCGGCCCGCTCGACCGTGGAGGTCGAGGCGAAGCGCTCACGGAGCTGCTCCACCGACTTCTCGATGTCCTCTTCGGTGACCTCGACCGCGTCGACGGTGACCTCGATGCCGGAGTAGTCCGGGATCTCGAGCGTCGGGCGGATGTCGACCTCGGCGGTGAAGGCCAGCAGCTCGCCGTCCTTCAGCTCCGTGATGTCGACCTCGGGCTGACCCAGCGGGTTGACCTCGGCCTCGTTGACGGCCTCGGTGTAGAACTTCGGGAGCGCGTCGTTGACGGCCTCCTCCAGCACGGCGCCGCGGCCGAACCGCTGGTCGATCACGCGAGCCGGGATCTTGCCCTTACGGAAGCCCTTGACCGTGACCTGCTGGTTGATCTTCTTGTACGCCGCGTCGAGGCTGTCCTTGAGCTCCTCGAAGGGCACCTCGACAGTGAGCCGAACCCGAGTCGGGTTCAGGGTCTCCACGGCGCTCTTCACGGTTCGGTCTCCTTGTGGCTGATTCCAGGAATCCGCCGGCTCCGCGACAAAGCGACTCCGGCGGGGCGGCCCGGTCAGAAAGACACACGGGCACGCAGCTTGCATAGTAGCCGCAAGCGGGGAGGCGGCCATAACGTGATCAAGAACGCGGCCGGTGGGCGCGTGATCGTCATGGTCGGGGTGGCGGGATTTGAACCCACGGCCTTCCGCTCCCAAAGCGGACGCGCTACCAAGCTGCGCCACACCCCGTCGGTGCGACACGTAGGGTACATGGACGGAGACAGTGCGGCGCCCCCCGTTTTACGGGTGTGCGGAAAGGGCCTCGGACCCGCTACCATGCTGTCCGTGCCGCGGTCCTCGTGACCTGCGGCGTAACGCTGTGCGGGTGTAGCTCAATGGTAGAGCACTAGTCTTCCAAACTAGCTACGCGGGTTCGATTCCCGTCACCCGCTCCACGGTCTCGGGGCCGGTCCGGAGAAGTCTCTCCGGACCGGCCCCGAGGCGTTTCCGGAGGCGCTTCCCGAAGTGCCTGCGGAGGCGCTTCGGGAGGTTCGCGAGATGCCGGGTCCGGCAGGGTCGCGCAGACTGGGCTCAGCCCGTCTTCCGCCGCACCGGAGGTAGCGATGAAGGACCTGAAGTTCGAGCGGAAGCGCTCGCTGTCCCGTCACGAGGTGGCCGATCAGCTGGCCGCGCTCGCCGCCGCTCTGCGGGAGGGCGGGGAGGCCGAACTCGAGCTGGGGTCCGGAACGCTGAGTCTGCGCATCCCCGACGAGCTCCGCAGCGAGGTGGAGTTCGAGGTCGGCGACGGGGAGATCGAGCTGGAGATCGAGCTCAAGTGGTCGACGCGAGGCCCCCGCGAGACGGCGGCGCCGAGTACCGCCGTCGCGGGCAGCGACATGGGGGCGAAACGGTCCGCTCCGAAGCCGGCCGGAAAGCCGGCCGGGGCCGCGAGACAGGCCGGGACCGCCAAGCCGGCGAACGGCGCCAAGGCGGGCAGGACGGCCAAGTCGTCGGCCAGGACGGCCAAGGCGGCCAAGCCCGCGAAGTAACCCGTGAAGTAGCGCGGAACGTCTCAGAACTTGATGGAGCCGACGGTCTGCGTTATCGAGTCCAGGAAGCGCTGGATGTCGTCGGCCATGCCGGTGGAGGCGAGGAAGAAGCCGAAGAGCACCGCGATCACGGCCGGTCCGCCCTTGAGGTTCCCCCCGCGGATCAGCACCACCAGGATGATTGCCAACAGCAACACCACAGACAGTGAAATGGCCACAACTGCTCACACCCTCGGTCGGTCCGCCTTGCCCGCCGGGGAGCGCACGTCGCACACCACCCCCCGCTGTCTCCATGGTGCCATCAACTCCCATGCCCCCGCCGCCTCGTGACGAATCGCCGTGGAGAAGATCACGTCACACGGAGCCGGCCGGTCAGCCGCGGCGGGAGATGAGGAGCAGCGCCCGGTCGTCGTTGACGTCCTTGGCGACGGCCTCGATCAGGTGCCAGGCGACGCCCTCGAAGCCCTCGGCGACGCAGCGGTCGGCCTCGCCGGTGAGCCGGTCGATGCCCTCGGCGATGTCCCGGTCGGCAGCCTCGACGAGGCCGTCGGTGAAGAGCATGAGGACGTCGCCGTGGAGCAGGGAGCCCTTGACCGGGTGGAACTCGGCGCCGTCGTAGACGCCGAGGAGGGGGCCTTCCGCGGCCTTCTCCTCCCAGCGGCCACTGCCCGCGTGGAGCTGGAGCGCGGGGAGGTGGCCGGCGGAGAAGAGTTCGTAGTCGCCGGAGTCCAGGTCGAGGACGAGGTGGATGGAGGTGGCGAAGCCCTCGTCCCAGTTCTGGCGGAGCAGGTAGCCGTTGGCGGCGGGGAGGAAACCGTGCGGCGGGAGTGAGCCGAGGAGGCCGCCGAAGGCGCCGGAGAGCAGCAGGGAGCGGGAGGCCGCGTCCATGCCCTTGCCGGAGACGTCGGTGAGGACGACCTCCAGGGTGCGGCCGCCGTGCGTGCGGGCGGCGACGACGAAGTCGCCGGAGAAGGACTGGCCGCCGGCCGGGCGGAGCGCCATCTCGCGGTGCCAGCCCTGCGGGAGCCGGGGCAGGGCGCTCTGCACGCGGATGCGTTCGCGCAGGTCGAAGAGCATGGTGCCGCCGCGCCGCCAGGGCACGCCGACGCGGGCGCGGAACTGGGCGATGAGGAGGCCGAAGAGTCCGCAGGCGGCGACGGTGAGGACGGTGCCGGGGGTGACCCGGGCGGGGCCCTGGGTGTACGGGCCGAGGACGACGGACTCGACGATGAGGGCGCCGGCGGAGGCCGCGTACAGACCGAGGAGGCTGGCGGGGCGCAGCAGCAGTCCGCCGGCCACGATGGGCAGGACGAGCGCGGCGGGCGCGCACCAGACCGGGTTGAGGAGGGTGCCGCAGGCGATGGCCGGAATCATCAGCAGGAGTCCGGCGAAGGCGAGCCAGTCGGCGCCGTCCCCGCGGAAGTAGTCGACGCCGGACCTGCGCAGCGCGATGCGTGCCCGGCGGGCGCGTCTGCGCGTCCGGGCCGCGTACGTGTTCACTCCCGCGCGGTGTCCCATTGGCCTGGACCCTATCCACCCCGTCCGACATCGTGCAGGGGTACCCCGGTGACAATGTGCGTGAAATCAGGTCGCCCCGGACGTGCGGCGCTGATATCGATGGCATATGACTACTGATCTGCGGGTGCTCGACCCGAACGACTGGGACCGCTGGTACGAGGTTCTGGAGCTGGCGTTCGGGGGCCTTCACGAACCTACGGAGGCGCGCGGCCTGTGGCGGGACCTGACGGAGTGCGAGCGGTCGCTCGGCGCCTGGGACGGGGACCTGTGCGTGGGGACGGCGGGCGCCTTCTCGTTCCGGCTGGCGGTGCCGGGAGGGGCGCTCGTACCGGCGGCCGGGGTGACGATGGTGAGCGTGGCCGGCACGCACCGGCGGCGCGGGATCCTCACCTCGATGATGCGGCGGCAGTTGGACGACGTACGGGCGGCGGGTGAGCCGGTCGCGGTGCTGACGGCCTCGGAGCCGGTGATCTACGGGCGGTTCGGTTACGGCGCCGCGTCCTGGGCCGAGCACGCGACGATCGACACGAACCGGGTGCGGCTCGCGGTGCCGGACGGCACGGACGGGGTGAGGCTGCGGCAGGCGGATCTGGTGAAGTCCTCGGCGGTCTGCGAGGAGGTGTACGCCCGGCTGGTCCCGCTGCGGCCGGGCATGGTGGCCCGGGGGCCCGGCTGGGAGCGACTGCCGCTGCTGGACCCGGAGTCGGAGCGCGGGGGCTCCTCGCCGCGGCGGTGCGTGCTGGCGGAGCGGGACGGGGAGGTCGTGGGGTTCGCGCACTACGCGGTCAAACCGAACTGGTCGTTCGCGGGGGCGGACGGTTCGGTGGGGGTGCAGCAGGTGTGCGCGCTCGACCCGGTGGCGGAGGCGGCGCTGTGGCGGTTCCTGTGCTCGGTGGACCTGACGTCGACGGTACGGATCCACAGCAGTCCCGTGGACGGCGCGTGGCGCCATCTGGTGTCGGACGTGCGGCGGTGCGAGCCGACGGCGAGGGAGGTGCTGTTCGTCCGGGTCGTGGAGGTGGGCGCGGCGCTGGAGGCGCGGACGTACCAGGCGCCGGTGGACGTGGTGTTCGAGGTCGAGGACGCGTTCTGTCCCTGGAACGAGGGACGTTGGCGGCTGACGGGTGACGCGAAGGGCGCGATGTGCGTCCGGACGGACGACCTGGCTGATCTGTCGCTGTCCGTCCGCGAGTTGGGGGCGGCGTACCTCGGCGGGACCTCGCTGGTGTCGCTGGCGGCGGCCGGGCGGGTGCGCGAGCTGCGGGAAGGGGCGCTCGTGGAGGCGTCGGTGGCCTTCGGGTCGCCGGTGGCGCCGTGGCTGCCCCACGGGTTCTAGGGGGTGTTTCGAAAGTGGCGTCGTCTGCCCGAAGGGCAGGCCGGGCGGCGTCTGGTGCGTGCGATCGCAAGGCGGAGGGTCGTCCCGATACTGGTGTATCGGGATGATCCCGACAACGCGGCGAGCGTGCGTGCCAGGCGTCGCCCGGCAGACGGGACTTTCGAAACACGTCCCAGGACGGGGCCTGGACCGCTAGCGGGTCTGGCAGGCCGGGCACCAGAAGAGGTTGCGGGCGGCGAGGTCCGCGGTGCGGATCTCGGTGCCGCAGATGTGGCAGGGCTGGTGGGTCCTGCGGTAGACGTACACCTCGCCGCCGTGGTCGTCGACGCGCGGCGGGCGGCCCATCGCCTCGGGCGTGTGCTCGGGGCGGACGGTGTCGATGCGGTTGAGGCGGACGCCCTCGCGCATGAGGGCGGCGAGGTCGGTCCAGATCGCGTCCCACTCCCCCGGCGTCAGGTCCCTGCCCGCGCGGTAGGGGTCGATGCCGTGCCGGAAGAGGACCTCGGCGCGGTAGACGTTGCCGACGCCCGCGATGACCTTCTGGTCCATGAGCAGGGCGGCGATCGTGGTGCGGGACTTCGAGATCCGGCGCCAGGCCTTGCCGGGGTCGTCGCCGGGCCTGAGCGGGTCGGGGCCGAGGCGGTCGTGTATCGCCCGCTTCTCGGCGTCCGTGATGTACGCGCAGGTCGTCGGGCCGCGGAGGTCGACGTATCCGTCGGTGTTCGCGAGCCGCAGGCGGACCGTGTCCGTGGGCGGCGGGACGGGCGCGCCGCCGAAGTTCACCTTGCCGAAGAGGCCGAGGTGGATGTGGATCCATTCCTCGCCCCGGAAGCCGAGGAAGAGGTGCTTGCCGTGGGCCTCGGTGGTCTCCAGGACGCCGCCGTCGAGCAGGGCCGCCGAGTCGGCGAACCGGCCCTGGGGGCTGGAGACGCGCACGGGCCGGCCGCCGAACCGCTCGCGGTGGTCGGCGGCCAGCCGGTGGATGGTGTGCCCTTCAGGCATCAGGCAGTGGGGCCCTGCGGGTGGTGCGCCGGGATCGGGGGGAGCTCGCCGGTGTTCTCGTACGCGGTGAGCATGTCGATCCGGCGGGTGTGGCGCTCGTCACCCGAGTACGGCGTGCTCAGGAAGATCTCGACGAACTTCGTCGCCTCTTCCCGGGTGTGCATGCGGCCACCGACGGAGATCACGTTGGCGTTGTTGTGCTCGCGGCCGAGGGCGGCGGTCTGCTCGCTCCAGGCGAGGGCGGCGCGCACCCCCTTCACCTTGTTCGCGGCGATCTGCTCGCCGTTGCCGGAGCCGCCGATGACGATGCCCAGGCTGTCCGCGTCCGCGGCCGTCTTCTCGGCGGCGCGCAGGCAGAACGGCGGGTAGTCGTCGAGGGCGTCGTAGATGTGCGGACCGCAGTCGACGGGCTCGTGGCCGTGTGCCGTGAGCCACTCGACGAGGTGGTTCTTGAGTTCGTAGCCGGCGTGGTCGGAACCGATGTAGACGCGCATGGTGCCGAGTGTGGCATGTCAGGGGCCGGGTAGCGGTCAGCGGGGTCGGGACGTTCACCCGGCCTGGTACGGACCTTCGACTCTCGCGGAGTGGTCCTCGCAACGATCCGGAATGAGGCCTTCCGATCACCCCCTTCCACAGGGTTCAATGCTCGGGCTCGCGAACCGAGCGCCCCCCACACGCAAGGAAGCGTTCATGAACACGCAACCGACCCTGACGAAGGACGGCGAGGAGACCGGCACCACCGGTACGGCGCCTTCCTCCGACGGTCTCAAGGCCGGTCTCAAGAACCGTCACCTCTCGATGATCGCCATCGGCGGCGTCATCGGTGCCGGCCTCTTCGTCGGCTCCGGCTCCGGCATCGCCGCGGCCGGCCCCGCGATCCTGCTGTCCTACTTCCTCGTCGGCGCCATGGTCGTCTTCGTGATGCGGATGCTCGGCGAGATGGCCGCCGCCCGGCCGTCCTCCGGCTCCTTCTCCGCCTACGCCGACCGGGCGCTGGGCCGCTGGGCCGGCTTCAGCATCGGCTGGCTGTACTGGTTCTTCTGGGTCGTGGTCCTCGCCGTCGAGGCGACCGCGGGCGCCAAGATCCTGGAGGGCTGGGTCCCGGCCGTACCGCAGTGGGGCTGGGCGCTCATCGTGATGGTGGTGCTCACCCTCACCAACCTCGGCTCGGTCGCCTCGTACGGCGAGTTCGAGTTCTGGTTCGCCGGCATCAAGGTCGTGGCCATCGGCGCCTTCGTCGTCATCGGCATGCTCGCGGTCTTCGGCGTGCTGCCGGGCTCGGACAACCCGGGCACGGGCTTCGCGCACCTCACCGACACCGGGGGCTTCTTCCCGATGGGCGCGGGCGCGGTCCTCACCGGTGTGCTGATGGTCGTCTTCTCCTTCATGGGCAGCGAGATCGTCACCCTCGCCGCCGGTGAGTCCGAGGACCCGCAGAAGGCCGTCACCAAGGCCACCAACAGCGTGATCTGGCGGATCGGCGTCTTCTACCTGGGCTCGATCTTCGTCGTCCTCGCCCTGCTGCCGTGGAACGACAAGTCGATCGTCGAGAAGGGCTCGTACGTCGCCGCCCTCGACTCCATCGGCATCGCGAACGCCGGCCAGATCATGAACGTGATCGTCCTGACGGCCGTCCTGTCCTGCCTGAACTCGGGCCTCTACACCGCTTCGCGCATGGCCTTCTCGCTCGGTCAGCGCGGCGACGCGCCGAAGGCCTTCGCCAAGGTCAGCAAGCGGGGCGTGCCGACGGCGGCGATCCTCGGCTCGGTCGTCTTCGGCTTCGTCGCGGTCTTCTTCAACTACAAGTGGCCGGAAACCGTCTTCGCGTTCCTGCTGAACTCCTCCGGCGCGGTCGCGCTCTTCGTCTGGCTGGTCATCTGCGTGACCCAGCTGAAGATGCGCGGCATCATCCTGCGGGAGACGCCGGAGAAGCTCGTCGTGAGGATGTGGCTCTTCCCGTACCTGACCTGGGCGACGATCGGCATGATCGTCTTCGTCCTCGGCTACATGCTGTACGACGGCGGCAGCGCCCGTGAGCAGGTCGTGCTCTCGCTGCTCGTCGCCGCGCTCGTGATCGCGATCGCGCTGGTCCGGCAGTGGCGGGCGAAGGCCGCCGACCGGTCGTAGTCGGTACGCGTACGAGAGGGCCCGCCGTTCCCCCGGAACGACGGGCCCTCTCGCGTACCGCGACCGGCTCAGCCCGTGCGGCCGACGAGCTTCCAGGCGGCCGGCAGGGCGCCCATGGCGAGCGCTGCCTTGAGCGCGTCGCCGATCAGGAACGGGGTGAGGCCCGCGGCGACGGCCTGGCCGAAGGTCATGCCGGTGGCGAGCGCCAGGTAGGGCACGCCGACCGCGTAGATGATCGCGGAGCCGAGGGCCATCGCGCCGGCCGTGCGGAGCACCGAGCGGTCGGCGCCGCGGCGGGCGAGGGCGCCGACGACGGTCGCGGCGAGCATCATGCCGAGGATGTAGCCGAAGGACGGCATGCCGTAGCCGGAGGTGGCCTGCGCGAACCACGGCACGCCCGCCATGCCCGCCACGGCGTACGCGGCGAGGGCCAGGAAGCCGCGGCGGGCGCCGAGCGCGGTACCGACGAGCAGGGCGGCGAAGGTCTGGCCGGAGACGGGCACCGGGCTGCCGGGGACCGGGACGGAGATCTGCGCGGCGAGGCCGGTGAGGGCGGCGCCGCCGACGACCAGGGCGATGTCGCGGGCGCGACTGGCCGGGAGCAGGTCGGCGAGGACGGAACCCGCACGGAGGGAACGGACGGGGGCGGTGGCGGTGCTCATCGGTACTCCGCGGGGGTGAGGGTGGGTGGACAGGTTGACGGTATGCCAGGAGTGAGCGCCCGATCACGGTCAGCCGCCCACAAAGCGACGGTCGAGCACTTCGTGGAGATCGAACAAAATCCGCCGATCACACCTCGCGCCACGTGACGCTTGTCACTGGGGACTCGTGCGCGGAGGTCCCTTTTGCGCCAGGGCGCCGAAACTGGAGAGACTGTGGAGTCTCCATAAACCGTCCGCAAATCCGTACTGCTCAATGTCAACTCCTCGGCCGGAGAAGACGAAGCCCTTCGGCTTGGCCGCCCCACCGATTCGCGCTCCCGACCGCCCCCTACGGCAGGGCGGTCACGGGTCGCATCCCCCGGATCCGGGGCGGGACTGTTGACGAAGCCCCACACCAGGGCGCCGCGCTTGGCGATTGGGTGGCGTGCCGGGCCTCCCGGCGCGCACGCTTCTTGAGTCGCCGCACCGATGAGCGGGTGCGCTTGGCCTGCGGTTCGGCCTTCTTGCGGGCCTGCCGGCGCCGGTGCCGATTCAGGCGGCGGCCGGTGCAGCTGGCGGCGACCACCGTAGGACGGCCGGTTCGGCCTGAGCTCCGATCCGCCAGAACCAGCAGATATCGTGCGCCTCTTCACACCTGTCTTGCCTCCATGCCGAAGTGCGGCATGACCTGCTATGCACCCCCTCCACGAATCGAAGCCGAACGTTCACCTTGTGTGAAGATGGTGACCGTATATCGGACGCCCGTTCCCTCTGTGCGGTGACGCCCCACAGACTGTGGGCTCCCTCCCCGTCTCAGCTAGTGAACAGGGCTCGCCCATGTCTCGGACCACCGCGCCCGCGCCGGCCGACCGCAAGGACGGCGCGACCGCACCCGCCGAGGGCCTCACGCACGGCCTGAAGCAGCGCCACCTCTCGATGATCGCCCTCGGCGGCGTCATCGGTGCCGGACTCTTCGTCGGCTCCGGCGCCGGCATCGCCGCCGCCGGGCCCTCGATCGTGATCGCCTACGCCATATCGGGCGTCCTCGTCATGCTCGTGATGCGCATGCTCGGCGAGATGTCGGCGGCGAACCCGGCCTCGGGTTCCTTCTCCGTCCACGCCGAGCGGGCCTTCGGCTCCTGGGCGGGCTTCACCTCGGGCTGGGCCTTCTGGTTCCTGCTCTGCGTCGCCGTCGGCCTGGAGGGCATCGGCGCGGCGAAGATCATGACCGGCTGGTTCCCCGGCAGCCCCGAGTGGGCCTGGGTCGCGCTCTTCATGGTGGTCTTCTGCGCTGCCAACCTGGCGGCGGTGAAGAACTTCGGCGAGTTCGAGTTCTGGTTCGCCGCGCTGAAGGTCGGCGCGATCGTCCTCTTCCTCGGCATCGGCGTGCTCGCCATCACCGGCCTCCTGCCGGGCACGGACGCCCCCGCCCCCGGCACCACGAACCTCACCGGTGACGGCGGCTTCTTCCCGCACGGCTCCGAGGGCCTGATCGTCGGTCTGCTCGCCTCCGTCTTCGCGTACGGAGGCCTGGAGACGGTCACCATCGCGGCCGCCGAGTCCGAGCACCCGGTGCAGGGCGTCGCCAAGGCCGTCCGTACGGCGATGTGGCGGATCGCGCTCTTCTACATCGGCTCGATGGCGGTCATCGTCACCCTCGTCCCGTGGGACGACAAGGCGGTCGTCGAGAAGGGCCCGTACGTCGCCACCCTCGACCACCTGGGCATCCCGGGGGCCGGCCAGATCATGAACGTGGTCGTGCTCGTCGCCCTGCTCTCCGCGATGAACGCCAACATCTACGGCGCCTCCCGCATGGCCGGTTCGCTCGTGGCGCGCGGCCAGGGCCCGAAGGCGCTCGGCGCGCTCTCCGGCGGGGTCCCGCGCGCGGCCGTCCTCGTCTCCTCCGTCTTCGGCTTCGGCTGTGTGCTGCTGAGCTACTGGCGGCCGGACGACATCTTCATCTGGCTGCTCAACACCATCGGCGCGATCATCCTCGTCGTCTGGTTCTTCATCGCCGCCTCGCAGCTGGTGCTGCGCCGCCGCACCGAGCGCGAGGCGCCGGAGAAGCTGGTCGTGCGGATGTGGGCCTTCCCGGTGCTGACCTGGGTGGCGCTGGCCGGCATGGCGGTGATCTTCGCCCTGATGGCCCGCGAGGAGGGCACGCGTGCGCAGCTGTACTGGACGGGCGGCCTGACGCTGCTGCTCGCTGCCGTCGGCTTCGTACGCCAGAAGGCGGCGGGGCGTACGGCCTGATCCGTACCGCCCCGCTCTGAAACCCCGGAACCCCCGAACCGCCGCCGGTTCGGGGGTTTCGCCGTGTGGGGACTCCCGGACCCAGGGCGAAGGACTGATCAACATCTCCCGCACCTGCTGTTAATCTGCATTTGCGCATAGGTTGCAATAAGCAGAGCCATCGAAGGGGCCGGGCACATGGCGATCTACACACTTCCGGAGCTGCCGTACGACTACGCGGCGCTGGAGCCGGTGATCAATCCGCAGATCATCGAGCTGCACCACGACAAGCACCACGCCGCGTACGTCAAGGGCGCGAACGACACCCTGGAGCAGCTGGAGGAGGCTCGCGACAAGGATCAGTGGGGCGCGATCACCGGCCTGGAGAAGAACCTCGCGTTCCACCTCTCCGGCCACATCCTCCACTCCATCTACTGGAACAACATGGACAGCCCGAAGGGCGGAGGCGGCGGCGAGCCGCTGGCCGCCGACGGCGTCGGTGACCTCGCGGACGCGATCACCGAGTCCTTCGGCTCCTTCGCCAAGTTCAAGGCCCAGCTGACGAAGGCCGCCGCGACCACCCAGGGCTCCGGCTGGGGCGTCCTCGCGTACGAACCGATCAGCGGCCGGCTCATCGTCGAACAGGTCTACGACCACCAGGGCAACGTCGGCCAGGGCTCGGTCCCCGTCCTCGTCTTCGACGCCTGGGAGCACGCCTTCTACCTGCAGTACAAGAACCAGAAGGTGGACTTCATCGAGGCCATGTGGCAGGTCGTCAACTGGCAGGACGTGCACAAGCGCTACCAGGCCGCCAAGGCCTCCGTACCGCTGATCTCGTTCTGACCGCTCCCCCGACTCCTGCTCGTGATCGTCTTCTCAGCCTTCACGCCGCAGGTGGATGAACGAAGAACCCCCGTGATGACGTGAATCACGGGGGTTCTTCTGTGCCGCGACGCGGACCAGCGGTGCGGACTACTCGAAGCTGGGTGCCGCCGTCCGGGTGCGCTTGATCTCGTAGAAGCCGGGCGTCGACGCCACGAGCAGCGTGCCGTCCCACAGCCGGGCCGCCGCGTCGCCGCGCGGGGTCGGGGTGACGACCGGGCCGAAGAAGGCGACCTCGTCGCCCGTCGGGCCCGGCACCGCGATGACCGGCGTACCGACGTCCTGGCCGACCTTCCCGATGCCCTCCGTGTGCGAGGCGCGCAGCTCGGAGTCGTAGGTGTCCTTCTCGGCGAAGTCCGCGAGGTCCTCCGGCAGGCCGACGTCCGTCAGCGCGCCGACGATCGCCTCACGGGTCGGGCCCTCGCCGTTGTTGTGGAAGCGGGTGCCGAGCGCCGTGTAGAGCTTGCCGACGACCTCGTCACCGTGCAGCTGCTGGGCGGCGACGACGACCCGGACCGGGCCCCAGGCCTGGGTCTCCATCATCTCGCGGTACTCGACCGGGAGCTCTTCGAGCCGGTTCTCGTTGAGCACGGCCAGGCTCATGACCTTCCAGCGCACGTCGACCGGGCGGACCTGCTCCACCTCCAGCATCCAGCGGGAGGTCATCCAGGCCCACGGGCACAGCGGGTCGAAGTAGAAGTCGGCGGTGGTCCTGCTCTCGGACATGTCACTCCTCGGTAAGGCCGTGCTGGACGTCGTGCTGAAGGGGGTGCGCCGAAAGGAGCCAACGCCACGGACGCTCGGAGGCATTCCCGTGTGCCGCGTGACAGTGGCACATGGGAGGATCGGTGCTGTTTCGAACGTGCCACGAAGGAGTGACCGTGCCCGGTGAGAATCTGTCCCGCGACGAGGCCCACGAGCGGGCCGCGCTGCTGTCCGTCGACGGGTACGAGGTCGTCCTCGACCTGCGCTCGGCGGTCGGCGACTCCGCCGAGGCGGTGCGCACCTTCCGTTCGGAGACGACGATCCGCTTCCGCCGGACCGGCGAGGGCACGAGCACGTTCGTCGACCTGATCGCCCCGTCCGTGACCGCGATCACCCTCAACGGGCGTTCCCTGGACCCGGCCGTCGTCTTCGACGGCTCGCGGATCGCCGTCGACGGCCTCGCCGACGAGAACGTGCTCGTGGTGGACGCGCGGTGCGCCTACAGCCGGACCGGCGAGGGCATGCACCGCTTCGTCGACCCGGAGGACGGCGAGGTCTACCTCTACACGCAGTACGAGCCGGCCGACGCCCGCCGTGTGTACGCGAACTTCGAGCAGCCCGACCTCAAGGCCCCATACCGCTTCGCGGTGACCGCGCCCGAGGGGTGGACGGTCTGGTCGAACGGCGCCGGGGAGCAGGACGCCGAGGGTGTGTGGCGGTTCGCCGAGACGGCGCCGATCTCCACGTACATCACGTGTGTCGTGGCGGGCCCGTACCACTACGTGACCGACAGCTACACGCGCGGCGATCTGGAGATCCCGCTCGGCGCGATGTGCCGCAAGAGCCTCGCGAAGCACTTCGACGCGGACGACGTCTTCCTGATCACCAAGCAGGGCTTCGACTTCTTCCGCGACAACTTCGACTACCCGTACCCCTTCGGGAAGTACGACCAGGCCTTCGTCCCCGAGTACAACCTCGGTGCGATGGAGAACCCGGGCATGGTGACCTTCCGCGAGGAGTACATCTACCGGGGCAAGGTCACGCAGGCCGCGTACGAGGCCCGGGCCAACGTCATCCTTCACGAGATGGCGCACATGTGGTTCGGCGACCTGGTCACCATGGTGTGGTGGGACGACCTGTGGCTGAAGGAGTCCTTCGCGGACTTCATGGGCTCCTTCGTGAACGCCGAGGCGACCCGCTTCACCAACAGCTGGGTGACCTTCGCCAACAACCGCAAGGCCTGGGCGTACCGCGCCGACCAGCTGCCGTCCACGCACCCGATCACGGCCGACATCCGTGACCTGGAGGACGCCAAGCTCAACTTCGACGGCATCACGTACGCCAAGGGCGCGTCGGTGCTGAAGCAGCTCGTGGCGTACGCGGGCCGGGACGCGTTCCTGGAGGGCGCGCGCCGCTACTTCAAGCGCCACGCGTACGGGAACACGCGCCTCGCCGACCTGCTCACGATCCTGGAGGAGACCTCCGGCCGTGACATGACGTCCTGGGCGAAGTCCTGGCTCCAGACCTCCGGCGTGAACACGCTGACCCCGGCCGTCACCTACGACGCGGAGGGCCGGATCACCGAGCTCGCCGTCGTCCAGGAGGGCGGGGAGCTGCGTCCGCACCGCGCGGCGGTCGGCCTCTACCGGCTGTCGGCCTCCGGCGACCTCGTGCGCTTCGCGCGCGCCGAGGCCGACATCACGGGCGCCCGGACGGTCGTCGCCGAGCTGGCGGGCGAGGAGAAGCCCGACCTGGTGCTCGTCAACGACGACGACCTGACGTACTGCAAGGTCCGCTTCGACGAGGGCTCGCTCGCCACGCTGCGCGCGCACCTCGGCGACATCACCGACCCCCTGGCCCGCGCGCTGTGCTGGTCGGCGCTGTGGAACCTGACCCGTGACGGGCTGATGCCCGCCCGGGACTTCGTCGCCGTCGCGCTCGCCTTCGCGGGCCGCGAGACCGACATCGGCGTGCTCCAGATGGTGCACGCCTGGGCGAAGTCGGCCGTCAGCCTCTACGCGGCGCCCGCGTGGCGCGAGGAGGGCGGGCGGCTGCTCGCCGAGGGCGGGCTGCGCGAGCTGCGGCTGGCCGAGCCGGGCAGCGAGCACCAGCTGACCTGGGCGCGGTTCTTCGCGGCCACGGCCGGTACGGACTCCGACTTCCAGCTCCTGGAGGGGCTGCTCGACGGCACGGCGAGGATCGACGGGCTCGACGTCGACCAGGAGCTGCGCTGGGCGCTGCTCTCCCCGCTGGCCGTGCACGGCCGGGCGGACGAGGACCGGATCGGCGAGGAGCTGTCCCGGGACGACACCGCGACGGGCAAGCGCCACCAGGTCCGGCTGCTCGCCTCGCGGCCCTCGGCGGCCGTCAAGGCGCAGGCCTGGGCGCAGGTCGTCGAGTCGGACGCCCTGTCGAACGCGCTGGTGGAGGCGACGATCGCGGGCTTCGTCCAGCCCACGCAGCGCGAGCTGATCGCCCCGTACGCGGAGAAGTACTTCGCGGCGATCGAGCAGCTGTGGGCCGAGCGGTCCATCCAGATCGGCATCGACGTGGTCAAGGGCCTCTTCCCGGGGCTCCAGGACAGTGACGCGACGCTGGCCGCGGCGGACGCCTGGCTGACGGCGCACGAGTCGGCCGCGCCGGCGCTGCGCCGCCTCGTCCTGGAGGCGCGGGACGACCTGGCGCGTGCGCTGCGCGCGCAGGCCTGCGACGGCCTGGCCGCCGCGTAGCCCTGTCTCTCCGGTGGGGGTCGCGCGCTTCGGCGTGCGGCCCCCGCCGGCGTGCGGCCCCCAGCGGCGTGCGCGGGGCGTCGGCATGCGGCCCCCAGCGGCGCGCGGGGGCCGTCGGGGATGCCGCCGGGACGACCGCCCCTTTCGGCACTCGAACGCGCGTACTTTAGGGCGAGGTTGTCCCTAAATGTCGACGAGCGTGTAACAGGGGTTAGGGGAGCCTTCGGGAGCGGAAGACCCCCGGCATGAACCACAACACCCCCATCACCCCCCACCCCCTCTCCCTCGCCTCCCGCACCGGCCGCACCCAACGACTGGCGTCCGCAGCCCAGTTGAGGGCCCAGGGCGTGCCGGCCGGTGAGGTCGCCGCGCGCTGCCGGCCCGGCGGCGGCTGGCAGCAGCTCCTCCCGGGCGTCTTCCTCCTCCAGCCCGGGCCTCCGACCAGCGAGGACCGGCTCAACGCCGCGCTCCTGTACGCCCGTCGGGCCGGGACGCTGCCCCTCCAGGGGCCCGAGGCGATGATCACCGGGCTGGCCGCGCTGACCCTGCACCGCTTCTCCTCCGCTCCCCCGCTCACCGCCCTGGACCGGATCGACGTGCTCGTCCCGCGCACCCGGCGGCTGCGCTCCACCGGCTGGGTGCGGGTGGTGCGCGCCGTCGAGAACCCCGAGCCCCTGGAGCTCACCGGCGTCCCCGTCGCCCCGGCCGCCCGCGCCGTCGCCGACGCGGTCTCGGGCCTCTCGGACGCCGAGACCGTACGCCGGCTGCTCACCGAGGCGGTCCGCGGCGGGCACTGCGAACCAGCCGCGATCGTCCGGGAGTTGAGCCGGGCTCGGCTGCTCACCCGGCCGCACGTGGTGGACGCGGTGGACACCCTCCTCGCGGAGGGGCGCTCGCTCTCCGAGGAGCGGCTGTACGAGATGGTGCGGGAGTTCGGACTGCCCGACCCGCTGTGGAACGTGGACCTGCGGCTGCCGGGCGGCCCGCACCTGGGCGGGGTGGACGCCTACTGGCCGGACCAGTCGGTCGCCGTCGAGCTGGACACCCGGGCGCCCCGGCAGGAAGACGACGCGCTGTGGTCGGAGTACACGCGCAAGCGCGAGCACCTGGAGCGGCTCGGCATCACGGTCGTCCACCTGACCCCGCGCAAGCTGCGCGAGGCCCTCGACCAGCAGGCCACCGTGGTCCGTACGGCCCTGATGGCCGCGCCGGACCGGCAGCCCTCCGCGTACGTCGTCGTCCTGCCGCGGTGAGCGGTGGGAGGTCAGCCCTTCGGGGGGACGTCCTTCGGGGTGACCCCACAGAACTCGGCCTCCAGGACGGCCATGGTGTCGCCCGTCCAGTCGGCGTTGAAGTTCAGGGCGAGCGAGTGGGTGCCGTCCTTGGTGGTCGCGGCCATCGAGGAGGAGCCGTGGATGCCGCCGCCGTGGCCCCAGACCTCCTTGCCGCAGCTCAGCTCGGTCTGCATGAGGCCGAGGCCGTACCCCGCCCCGGGGGCGATGGTGGTCATCTCGTTCAGCTCGGCCTTCGGGAGCAGCCGGCCCGTGAGCAGCGCGCGGTAGAAGGTCTGGAGGTCGCGCGAGTCGGAGATCATCTCGCCGGCCGCGTAGGCGAGGGTGGGGCTGAGCCGGCTGACGTCGTGGACCGGACCGCTCGGGTCGCCGCCGAAGGAGAGCTTGGACCAGGCCGGTGAGCTCGGGTTCGGCATCGAGACGTCGGCGCCGGGGACGCTGGTGGCGCGGAGCTTGAGCGGCTTGATGACGCGGTTCTCGACCGCCTTGCCGTACGGGCGGCCCGTGACCTTCTCGATCACCATGCCGGCCAGGACGTAGTTGGTGTTGGAGTAGTTCCAGGCGGTGCCGGGGGCGAAGTCCGGGGCGTGGGTCATCGCGATGTCGACGAGCTGCTTCGGGGTCCACCGGTCGTAGCGGTGCTCCAGGAAGCCGGGACCGAAGACCTTCTCCTGGAAACCGGCGTCGGAGGTGACGCTGTAGACGCCGCTGGTGTGGTTGAGCAGCTGGCGGACGGTGATCCTGCCGCCGTCGTGGCCGTTGCCCTGGACGACTCCGGGCAGCCACTTCTCGACCGGGTCGTCGAGGTCGATCCGGCCCTCGGCCTGGAGCTGGAGGAGGACGGTGGCGACGAAGGTCTTGGTGATGGAACCGACGCGGTAGCGGTCGTTGCCCTTGCGCTCACCGGCGGTGCCGGTCCACGCCTCCCGCCCGTCGCGGGCCTGGGCGACGGCACCGGGGACCCCCGCGTCGACCGCGGCGCGGAGTGCCTGCTGGGTGGCCGCGTGGTCCTGCTTCGCCGGAGCGGGCGCGGGTGCGGACGCGGCCAGGGCTGGCGTGGCGAGGGCGGTGGCGGCGAGGCCGGCCACCAGGGTGGCGGCGACGACGGTGCGGGCGGTGCGTACGGCTGACATGCGGGCTCCCCTGTTGCTGCGCTCTGTACTGCGGTCGGCGGGGAGGACCGCGGGGCTGCTGGGACGGTTGAGCGGGATCGGGGTGGTTGAGTCCTTTTCGGCCTTTCGGCGGCGGGGTCAGCCGTTCGACGGATCGGCGAGGCGGGAGCGGCCCACGGGCGGTCGCTCGCGCCACAGGTCGAGGCCGATGTCGACGAGGGCGACGCGGGGCAGGCCGGGGACGGCGTCGAGCGGATGCCAGGCGGCGAGGTCCGTGGAACCGCCGGTCTCGTTGCGCAGTGCACCCCCGGTGACCTGCGCCTCGTAGATGATCCGCAGGCCCTGGAAGTCGCCGGGGCCGGCGAGACGGCGGAGCCGGCTCCGGCGGATCGAGTCGACGCCGAGGAGGGCGGTGGGTTCGGCGAGGTACCCCGTCTCCTCCTCGACCTCGCGGACGACGGTGTCGACGGGCTCCTCGCCGTGATCCATCCCGCCGCCCGGCAGGGTCCACTGCTTGTTGCCGTCGCTCGACACCCAGCGGGCGAGGAGGATCTCACCGTCACGGACACACACGGCGTAGGCCGCCACCCTCAACTCCTGCGTCATGCCCCGAGGTTAGAACCAGTACGCGGGATACGTCCGCCCCGCGGCACGGGCGCCGGCGAGGCCGACCGCGACCAGGAGGAGCGAGGCGAGGGCGAGAAGGCCGAGAAACGACCAGAACGGCGGGGCCTGGAGGGCGACGATCACGGCGGTGGCCGCGGCGGGTGAGTGCGGGGTGCGGGCGCACATCATCACGCCGAGGGCGAGGCCGCCCGCGACGGCGGCGCCCCAGAGGCCGGGGCCGGCCACGGCGAGGACCGCGAAACCGGTGAGGGCGGAGAGCAGTTGGCCGCCGACGACCGAGCGTGGCTGGGAGAGCGGCAGGTCGGGGGCGCCCGCGACCAGCGCCATGCTCGCCGCGAGCGGCGGGATGAGCAGGGGCTGGTCGAGCAGGGTGCCGAGAGCGACCAGGAGGAGGAGCGCGGTGACGGCGGCGGCGGTACCGACAAGGAGGACGCGGGGGCGGGGGCGGGCGGGGGGACGGGGGCGGGCGGGGAGGGGGGTGACGGCGGGTGTGGCGGGGGCCGCCGCTTCCGGAGCCGTCGCTTCGGAAGTCACCACCGCGGACGTCGCCACCGCGGACGTCGCCACCGCGGAAGTCGTCGCTTCGGGGGCCGGAGTCGTGGGCACGGGCGGTCCTCGTGTCAGGGGGCAGGGGATCAGGGGGCGGCAGGTCAGGAGGGTGTCGGGTTGACCGGGGAGTACTCCGGGGCGGACCAGCGCAGGGGGCTGCCGGCCGGGGTCTCCACCGTGCGCTCGATCCGGAAGCGGACGACGCGCCCCTCGGGGCCGACCTCGGTGTGCGCGAGGCCGCTGAGCTGGAGGGTCGTCCCCGTCTCCCAGTCGAGGAAGAGCAGGCCGGCGCGGCCGTCCTCCTCCAGGTTGCCCAGGGTCAGGAACATCGCGTTGCCTGGGTAGTCCCGCCAGCTGAGCTCCCCGGGCGCGTCGACCCGGACGAAGCCCGGGTTGCCGCCGCGGTGGCTCGCGTCGACGCCGTCGGGTGCGGTGGTGGTGACGAAGAAGGTGTCGGCGGCACGGACGCGGCGCACCTGGTCGGGGGTGAGCGCCTCGCCGTGCCGCACGTCGGCGGACCCGGGGCGGGCGGCGGAATCGGAGCCGTACCACTCCCGCTTCTGGAGGTACTTCGGGCAGTTGGAGAAGACCTGCTCGGCCTCGATGGTGAACCCGCGTGCGCTGGGCCGCGCGATGCCGTTGAGGCGCATGCGGCGGCGGGTGCGGGGGTCGAGGGCGATCGTGCCGACGGGGGTGCCGGCGGTGGTGACGGCGGCGGCGAGCGGGTCGTGGGCGGGGACGCCGCCGGCGACGGAGACGGTGTGGGGACCGGTGGCGCGGGTGAAGCCGGGGGCGCCGGTGAGGAGGGTGGACCAGACCCGGCCCTCGGGGTCGGCCGCGCCGACCACCAGCATCGGCTGGGCCTCCAGGAAGGCGGCGGCGACAGGGCGGATGCCGGGGGTGATGGAGCGGCCCACGTGCGCGGCGAGGTCGCGGACGCCGAAGCGGGACTGCACGGCGAGGGAGCCGGGGTTGTACGGGTCCATGACGGACCTCCCTGGAGTACGGAGGTGGGCGCGGCCGGGTCCGGACAGGGCCTGTCCTGACCGGCTCAGGGTCGGCCGGGTTCTAGGGCGTGTTTCGAAAGTCCCGTCTGCCGGGCGGCGTCTGGCAGAGGGACATTAGAAAAAACACCAAAAAAAAAAACCCCGTGGGGGGCCCACCCCCGGGGGGGTGGGGGTCATAAGCCCCCCACGGGA